>NZ_JBSFNC010000033.1:0-76977 GCF_053586895.1 Amycolatopsis sp. NPDC003731
GCGCGCGTTGGCGTCGACGGCTTGGGCGACTTCGTGCACGTGCCCGAGCGTCGGCATCCCCGAACCGATGTCCAGGAATTGCCGGATGCCCTGGTGTCCCGAATGAGTCATTCGCGACCTCCGGGCGGCGGTCACCGGAGGGCGACCGGGCCGGGCCGCAGCCCGCGCTCGGTGAGCGCGGCGAGGATGCGGGGGACCGCGTCGAGGGCGGCCGGGCGGCCTTCGTGCATCAGCACGACGCCGCCCGGCTGCGCTTCCCCGGCCGCGGCGACGATCTCGTCCGCGGGGCAGCCGGCCCAGTCGCGGGTGTCGACCGTCCACAGGACCTCGGTGAGCCCCTGTGCCGCAACGGTTTCCGCGACCTCCGGGCCGGTGTCGCCGTAGGGCGGCCGGAACAGGACCGGGCGGGTGCCGGTGAGCTCGGTGAGGAGGTCCTGCGTGCGCCGGACCTCCTCGGCGCGGGCCTCCGGGCCGAGCGTGGTCAGCCGCGGGTGGGTCCAGGTGTGGTTGCCGATCACGTGCCCGGCCGCGGCGATCGCCCGGACCAGCGCGGGGTGCGCCTCGGCGTGCTCGCCCCACAGGAAGAACGTCGCCGGCGTCCCGTCGAGGGCGGCCAGCAGCGCCGGGGTCGTCTCCGGGTACGGGCCGTCGTCGAAGGTCAGCGCGACGGTGTCCATCAGCGGGCCAGCGCGGCCAGCCGCTTCGCCGTCGGCCAGCGGACGTTCCACGCCCAGCCCAGCTTCTCGAACACCCAGATCACCCGCGCGGAGACGTCGAGCTGGCCGCGCAGCACGCCGTGCCGGGCCGACGTCGGGTCGGCGTGGTGGGTGTTGTGCCAGGACTCGCCCATCGAGAGGATGGCCAGCGGCCAGAAGTTCGCCGAGCGGTCGCGGCTGGCGAACGGGCGCTCGCCGATCATGTGGCAGATCGAGTTCACCGACCACGTCACGTGGTGCTGGAACGAGATCCGCGCCAGGCCCGCCCACAGGAACGCGGTCAGCGCTCCCCACCACGACAGCGTGATCAGCCCGCCGAGCAGCGGCGGGAGCAGCAGGCTCAGCACCACCCACAGCGGGAAGAGCCGGTCGACGACGCGCAGGTCGCGGTCGGCGGCCAGGTCCGGGGCGAACCGGTCGACGTTGGTCTTGTCGCGGCCGAAGAGCCAGCCCATGTGCGCGTGCCAGAACCCGCGGGCCAGCGCCAGCGGCGAGGTCCCGAACAGCCACGGCGAGTGCGGGTCGCCTTCGCGGTCGGAGAAGGCGTGGTGCCGCCGGTGGTCGGCGACCCAGACGAGCACCGGGCCCTGCGCCGCGAGTCCGCCGGCGACGGCCAGCGCGATGCGCAGCGCCCGCTTCGCCCGGAAGGAGCCGTGGGTGAAGTAGCGGTGGTAACCGACGGTGATCCCGAGCGTCGAGACCACGAAGAACGCGCCGGCGATGGTGAGGTCGAGCCAGCTGACGCCCCAGCCCCAGAACACCGGGACGGCGACGGCCAGCGCGAGGAACGGGACCAGCAGGAACGTGCGGATGGTGATGAGCTCGGGGATCGTCTGCTTGCCGGAGAGGACGGGTTTCGGGGCCGGCCGGGCTGCCTTCACGGAGGCGGTCATGCACTACTCGATTCGAGGTCTACGCCGCGCGGGGGCGCGGGAGGCCGGGGAGCGGAACACCCGGCGGTCAGCGGTCTGCGGGTGGCCGGGCGCGTCACCGCTCCTGCCGGTGATCTGCCTCG
Source organism: Amycolatopsis sp. NPDC003731 (assembly GCF_053586895.1). Taxonomy (NCBI): domain Bacteria; kingdom Bacillati; phylum Actinomycetota; class Actinomycetes; order Pseudonocardiales; family Pseudonocardiaceae; genus Amycolatopsis; species Amycolatopsis sp. NPDC003731. The sequence continues at coordinate 1,732 of NZ_JBSFNC010000033.1, forward strand.
GATGGCCACGGTGCGAGAGTGAGGCCGACCGGACGCCGGCACACGGGGGGTGCTCTCGTACCCGGTCCACGTTACCTGATCGTTGTGAATCCGCAGTGTGGTCGGCGCCCGGGAACGAGTAAGGCCCCCGCCCCTGGTCGGGGCGAGGGCCTCAGGCTGCCTCGTGGCTCAGATGACGCTGACGCGCTGGGCCTGCGGGCCCTTCTGGCCCTGGCCGATTTCGAACTCCACGCGCTGACCCTCGTCGAGCGACTTGAAGCCGCTGCCCTGGATCTCGGAGTAGTGGACGAACACGTCCGGACCCCCGCCGTCCTGCGCGATGAAGCCGAAGCCCTTTTCGCCGTTGAACCACTTGACACTGCCCTGAGCCATACCAATACCTACTCTTTGTAGTGAGCCTGGGCGTCCCGTTCGGACACCCGGTCTCACCCCCCATCCTTCCATTGCGCGTCCGGAGTGGCCACCCCCGGTGGTCAAACTCCCCAATCGGGTCGCAGCGGCATGCCCATCCCGCCCTCGCTGTCGGTCCGCACACCCAGGATGTGGTGCAGTTCGATCTCGCGGCGTTCGAAGGCCAGCCGGCAGGCCGCGAGGTACAGCGCCCACACCCGGCTGCGCCCGGCGCCCGCCTCGGCGACGGCCTCGTCCCAGTTCGCGTCGAGGTTGGCGCACCACCCCGCGAGGGTCTTCGCGTAGTGCTCGCGGAAGTTCTCCGCGTGCCGCACCTCCAGGCCGGCGTCGTGCATGGCCGTCATCAGCTCGCCGGGGGCCTCGAGCTCGCCGTCGGGGAAGACGTAGCGGTCGATGAACCCGCGCGAGCGGTGCGCGACGCTGGTGTCCGGGTTGGTGATGCAGTGGTTGAGCAGCCGTCCGTGCGCCTTGAGCTTGCCGGCCAGGAAGCGGAAGTAGCCGGGGACGTTGCGGGCCCCGATGTGCTCGGTCAGGCCGATCGAGGAGATCGCGTCGAACCCGGTCTCGGTGACGTCCCGGTAGTCCTGGTGGCGGATCTCGGCGCGGTCGGCGATCCCGAGCGCGACGATGTTCTTCTGCGCCCACTGGGCCTGTTCCCGCGAAAGGGTGACACCGATGGCTTCGACGCCGTAGTGGCGGACGGCGTGCGCGACCATCCCGCCCCAGCCGCAGCCGACGTCGAGCAGCTTCATCCCGGGCTTGAGGCCCAGCTTCTTGCAGACGAGGTCGAACTTGTGCGCCTGCGCCTCCTCCAGGGTGGCGTCCTCGTGCGGGAACACCGCGCACGTGTAGGCCATCGACGGGCCGAGGACCAGCTCGTAGAACCGGTTGGACACGTCGTAGTGGCTGGCGATGGCCTCGCTGTCGCGCTCCTTCGAGTGCCGCAGCGCGGTCAGCCCGCGCCGGAACCGGCTCGGGTGCTCCTCGGCCGGCGGCTTGACCAGCCGCAGGTGGCGCGGGCCGAGCTTGCGCAGCAGCCACAGCCGGTCGGCCGGGGTGAGCTGGTCGACCTGCGCGGCCAGCGCGTGCAGCGCCGTGTAGAGGTCGCCGGTGACGTCGAGCGCGCCGGCGACGTACGCGCGGGCGAGGCCGAGGTCGCCGGGGGAGGACATCAGGTAGTCCAGCGCCAGCGGCGAGCGCACCTCGATGGCCACCGGCGCGTCGGCCGGGCCGCTGCGGCTGCCGTCGTAGGCGGTGATCGACACCTCGGCGCGGGGTCCGAGCAGCCGCTCGAAGACGGCGCCGACGGTGATGTTCTCCTGGGTCACGTTCGTTCCTTTCACCGGCGGCGGACGCATTTTTCGTAGAGGCCGAGCAGCCGCTCGCGCGGGTCGTAGGCGCGCTTCAGCTCGCGATAGGCGTCGCCGTTGTAGAGCCGCCAGAACTCGTCCTCGGTGTAGAAGCTGTCCGAGTAGAGCGACTTGTGCCCGCCGAGGCGGGTGACCTCGGCTTCGATCATCCGGTTGTGCACGCCGTCGCGCTCGCCGGGGTCGAGGGGCACGGCCGACCAGAACCCGAAGTTGACGTACAGCTCTTCGGGGTCCAGTTCGTACAGCGGCCAGCGGACGCCACCGGGCCGCTGGCGCAGCGGGCAGATCCAGACCGGGCTGATCGGGATTTCGCGCTCGAAGAACTCGAGGAACTCCGCGGCCCGGTCGAGCGGGACCTCGATGTCCTGCACGATCGTCTCTTCCGGTGGCAGCCGCCGGAGCTTCAGCAGCCGCTCGGCGATCCGGAACCGGCGATCGAGCGCGACGGCCTTCCAGTACACCGAGGACCGCAGGAACCGGCGGCCGAGCAGCAGCCGCGGCAGCCGGTGCTGGACGCCGAACGCGCGCGAGCACCAGAACCAGTCGGTGTCCCAGCGCCACAGGTAGTCCCGGACCGTGAGGTGGTCGGTCTCGCGGCGCTGGATGGACCGGTAGTAGATGTCCAGCCAGGTGTAGTCGCTGGTGGCGGGCGCGGTGTCGGTGAACGTCCCGAGCGTCAGGTACAGCTCGTCCGGACCGAAGACCGTGCCGTCGACGAAGTCGGTTTCACCGCTGTCGCAGGCTTCGCGCAGGGCGGTGAAGTAAGTGTCCCGGTCGTGGAAGCGGACGTGGCGCAGCTCGACGAACGGTTTGACCGGTTCGAGCAGGATCTTCAGCCGGAGCGCGTAGCCGAGGGTGCCGTAGGAGTTCGGGAAGCCGTGGAACAGGTCGCGGTGCTCGTTGTCCGGCGTGGCGACGACGATCCGGCCGTCCCCGGTGAGCACCTCGAGCTCCAGCACCGACTCGTGCGGCATGCCGTTGCGGAAGGACGAGGACTCGATGCCGAGCCCGGTCACCGCGCCGCCGAGGGTGATGGTCTTCAGCTGCGGCACGACCAGCGGCATCAGCCCGTGCGGCAGGGTGGCGTCGACGAGCTGCTCGTAGGTGACCATCCCTTCGACGTCGGCGGTGCGGGTCCCGGGGTCGACGTGCAGCACGTGGGCGAAGCCGGAGACGTCCAGCCCGGGGTGCTTCGCGGCGGCCCGGGAGCGGAACAGGTTGGAGGTCCGCTTCGCGAGCCGGACGGTCGCTTCGCCGTCGATCGCGGTGAGCTGCCGTCTCAGTGCGTCGACGCGGGCTTCGTGCGCGGGGAAAGCCGGGGCTTCCGGCGCCCCGGCCTGATCGATGGTCACCCCCCTGATCCTGCCTCACCGGGAGCCGTGGTGGCGCGCCGGACGTCGTGAAAAGACTCATTCCCGTAAGCGGTTCACGACGCCGGATGCGCATCAGGCGACGGCGCGGAGCGGCGTTTGCCCCTCGAGGACCGATTCGGCCTCGGCGAGGAAGGCGTCGATCCGCCGCAGCCGGTCGGCGGTGCGCCGCTCGACGGCGGCCAGCCGGTCGGCGCGGCGGCGGGCGTCGTCGACGATCCGGTAGGCCTGCGCGCGGGCGTCGGCGGTGCGGCGCTCGGCGGCCTCGTCCGCTTCGGCGACGATCGCGGCGGCGCGCTCCCGGGCCGTGGCCACGATCTCGCCGGCTTCCGCGTGCGCCAGTTCCAGCAGGTGCCGGACGCGGTCACCGACGGCGGCCGGGTCGGCGGGTTCGCGGCACAGCCGGTCGGTGCGGGCGCTCAGCTCGGCGTGGTCGGCGCGGGCCCGTTCGAGCTGCCGCGCGAGGTGTTCGGCCTCGGCGACGGCCGCGTCCCGGTCGGTGCCGAGCAGGCGGATTTCGGCCAGGAGTTCGTCGATCCGCTCGTCGACCTGCGCGCGGTCGTAGCCGCGGAAGGTCAGCGCGAAGCTCTCGGGCAGGGGCAGCGGCGCCGTCATCGGGCCGCGGCCGGCCGGCGCAGCAGCGCGGCGAGTTCGCCGGCGTCGCCCGCGGTCCGGAGCTCGACGGGGTCGGGACGTCCCACGGTGTGGTCGTCCTCGTGCAGGGCGGTGACGAACCGCGCGACCCGGCGCGGCGGCGGGACGACGGTGGGCCCGCCCAGGTAGCGCAGGACGATCAGGTCCTCGCCGGAGTGCGTCTCGATCGCGGCCGCCCAGCCGCGTTCCTCGTCCCACAGCAGGGCCACGTCGCGGTCGGGGTAGTGCGGCAGCCGCGTGTCGAGGGCGACGTAGGCCGAGACCGGGCGGTCGTGGTCGAGGGTGCAGGACTCGAGGCCGATCCCGAGCTCGGCGGTGACGTCGCGGAGGTAGCCGAGCAGCGCGGGGACGGCGGGGTGCTGGTAACCGGTCGGGAGTTCGATCGATGCGGTCACGGGGTCGTGGTGCCTTTCTCTCGGGTGGTTCCGTTCTAACATGTCGTCGTTTCGATGACAAGGAAGATGTCACCGGATGGACGACGTCTCGCCTGGCGGGAGCTGTCCGGTTCGCCGGATTGAGCGGCGGTACCCCGGGGTACCCGATCGGGCGACCGCGGAGGATCCCGCGGCGCAATGGGGAAAGCGAGGCGGCGTTGAGCATTCTGATCGACTTCGGGCGCGACACGGAGTTCTCGTTCGAGCGGCGGTTGCGCGGCTACGTGGGGGCGGTGGCCCGGGCCGTGGGGGTGGGCCTGGAGTCCTGCACGCTCGACGCGGGCACCCCCGCGGCGGCCTACATCGCCCTCGACTGGCGCCTGTCCCGCTTCCCAGGCCACGACCTGGCCCTGGTCTGGGACGAAGTCCACGGCTGGGCGGCGGCGATCGAAGACACCACCGGGGCGACGGTCCTGACCTACCTGGGTGGCGAGGTATTCCCGGAACCCCGCGCGGTGGTCCGCTTCCTGGCGGCGGTCCGCGCGGACGACCCGGACGCGGGGACGCCGGAGGCCGCGGTCCTGCGCGAGGCGGGCGGCCACGAGCACCTGCTGGCCGCGGGCCGGAGTTGATCGGTTTCGGGCACACTGGGGCCCATGGGGGAGCTGACGGCGGAAGCCGTGGTCGACCGGATGGTGCCGAAGACGCCGCGGGTGTCGCCGGACGGCGCGTGGGTCGTGTTCGCGAGTTCGCCGGTGGGGCAGCCGGGGAAGCATCCGGTGAGCGAGGTGCGGGCCGGTCCCGTGGACGCGAGTGCGCCGCCCCGGGAGCCGGCGCCGAGTGCGGCGGAAGACCGGGAGCCGCGGTGGGCGCCGGATTCCGCGTCGGTCTTCTTCCTCTCCGACCGCGCCGAGCGCGGGACGGCGCAGCTCTACCGGGTGGCCCGGGAAGGCGGCGAGCCGGAGCAGCTGACGGACTGGCCCGCGGGGATCCACGAGTACGCGCTGCTGCCGGATGGTGCGGTGGTGCTCGTCGCCCCCGAGGAAAAGGAGGCGGCCGACCCCCGGGTTCGCGTGGTCGGCCCGGCCGGAGTGCCCACCTGGGACAGTGTCGACCGGCCTGATCGGCTGTGGCTCCTCGACCCGTCGGCCCGTGGCCTCCGCCCCCTCGGCGACTTCGGCCCGCGGCACGTCGTCGAAGTCACCGCGCGGCCGGACGGCCACTCTCTCGCCGTGCTCACCTGGTCCGTCGCCGATCGGGAGCCCGGGCTTTACGACGCCGGCCTCCACCTCGTCGACGCCGTCACCGGGGCCCGGCAGGACCTCGGCGTCCCGGCGCCGGAAGCCGCGTCCCTCACCTGGTGGCGCGACGACGCCGGCTGGCGCCTGGCCTACCTCGGCATCACCCCGCCCGGCCTGATCGGCGGCCGCGCGATCTTCGACACCGGCCACCGGAACCTCACCGCCGGGATGAGTGTCTGCCCGATCGAACTCGCGAGGGCCGGTGACGGCCGGCTGCTGGCCCTGTTCGCCGAAGGCCTCGACACCACGATCCGGCGCTTCGATCCCGCCACCGGCACCTTCACCGAGCTCGGCGGCGCGACCGGCAGCCTGCTGGACCTGAGCGCGAGCGGAGACACCGTCGCCGTCGTCGGGAGCAGCGCCACCGAACCGGAAGCCGTCCACTGTGGACCGCCGGGTGGCCCGCTCACGCGCATCGGCGAGCCGCAGGTGCCCGGGATCCGGTGGGGTCGGCAGGAACGCCTGTCCTACCGGGCGGAAGACGGCCTGGACCTCGACGGCCTCCTGGTCCTGCCGCCCGGCCGGACCCGCGCCGACGGGCCCTTCCCGCTGGTCACCCTGGTCCACGGCGGCCCGTATGACCGCTACGCCGACCGGTTCCAGCTCGGGTGGTTCCGCCACGGCCAGTGGCTGGCCGCGGCCGGGTTCGCGGTGTTCCTCCCGAATCCCCGCGGCGGCCTCGGCCACGGTCACGCCTTCGCGGCGAGCGTCGCCGGCGACGTCGGGGGCGCGGAGTTCACCGACCTCCTCGCCGGGATCGACCTGCTCGTCGAGGCGGGCGTCGCCGACGGAGACCGGCTCGGGATCGGCGGGGGCAGCCACGGCGGGTTCATGGCGGCCTGGGCCGTCACGCAGACGGATCGCTTCAAGGCGGCCGTCGTCAACGCGGGCATCGCCGACTGGCCGCTGCTCGCCGCGACCGGGGAGTGCGGCCGGTACGACCAAGCCCTCGGCGGCCGGGAGAACAGCCCGATCACCCACGCCCAGCGCATCCGGACACCGGTGCTCATCGTGCACGGCGAGGACGACGCGAACGTCCCGCTGTCGCAGGCCGAACTCCTGCACCACGCGCTCGGGGACCGGCCGCACGAGTTCGTCGTCTACCCCCGGGAGGGCCACTCCCTGCGCGAGCGCGGCCACCAGCTCGACTACCTGCACCGCGTCCGCGCCTGGTTCTCGGACCGGCTGGCTTGAACCCCGCCGCCGCTGGGTAACCGGAGGGGATGACCAGGACCCGGGTGTACCGCGACGGCGTGCTGCAGAAGGAAGACTTCCCCGTCGAGGACGTGTCGGAGTTCCTGGCCGAACCGGGCACCACGGTGTGGGTGGACCTCTGCGGGCCGACCGAAGCGGATCTGGCGGAGCTCGCGGACGAACTGGGCCTGCACCGGCTCGCCGTCGAGGACGCGGTGTCCGAACACCAGCGGCCCAAGCTCGACCGCTACGACGGCCACGCCTTCCTCGCCGCCTACGCGGTGCGGTTCGACGCGGGGACCGGCGATGTCACGACGGCCGAGCTCGGCGCCTTCGTCACGCCGCGGGCCCTGGTCACCGTGCGCAAGGACGACGGCTTCGACATCGAACCGGTCGTGCGCGCCTGGGACCAGGCGCCGGAGCTGGCGAAGTCGGGTGTCCCGTTCCTGGTGCACGGCCTGCTCGACCACGTCGTGGACGGGCAGTACGAGGCCGTCCAGGCCCTCGACGACGAGGTCGAAGCCCTGGAGGACCTGGTCTTCGAGGACCGCCCGGACTCGTCGGAGCTGCAGCGCCGCTCGTTCCGGCTGCGCAAGAGCCTGACCGCGCTGCGCCGGGTGGTGCTGCCGATGCGCGAGGTGCTCAGCTCCCTGATGCGGCCGGACCTGCGGCTGGCCGACGAGCTGACCCGGCCGTACTTCGAGGACGTCCACGACCACGCCCGCCAGGCCGCGGAGCAGACGGAGGCGCTGCGCGAGCTGATCGCGACGGTCCGGGAGACCCAGCTGAACCTGCAGGGCAACCGGCTGAACCTGATCATGAAGAAGGTGACGGGCTGGGCCGCGGTGATCGCGGTGCCGACCGCGGTGACCGGCTTCTACGGCCAGAACGTGCCGTACCCGGGCAACGGCGCCCCGAGCGGCTTCTGGACGTCGACGGCCGTGGTGCTGGTGCTGTCGCTCGGCCTGTACGGGATCTTCAAGAAGAAGGATTGGCTCTGACCCGGCTTCGCGCGCGGCGGCCGATCCACTGTGGAGTGTCCACACCGGACAGCGAATCCGGGCGCGGCGAATCCCGGCGACGGCGGCCGCGCGCACGTCAACCGGTGCCCGGGACGGCGTTCAGCCGAACGGGTCAACGCGGCCGGATGGCCTGGGAGAGAAGGAAAGGCTTTCGAGCACCGCCTGGGGAGCGCGCGCGGACACGGGCGCGGCTGGTTGCTCAACCGTTGCCGCTCAGCATAGTGCAGCTGCACTATGCTGAGCCATCCGGTGTGCACCGGAGCGGGACAACCGAAGAAACGGGTGGCGGATGAGCGGGGCAATGGTCGAAGGGACGCGCCCGGGTGCCAAAGTCGCAGCTGCAGGCGTGGGCGAGGCCGGAGAGCAGGAGCTGCGGCGGTTGCTGGCCGGCCTGACCGCGGTCCGCGACGGCGACTTCGGCATCCGGTTGCCCGGCGGGGCCGACGGCCTGCTCGGCGAGATCGCCACGGTCTTCAACGGCATGGCCGACCAGCTGTCGCTGTTCACCTCCGAGGTCACCCGCGTCGCCCGCGAGGTCGGCAGCGAGGGCCAGCTGGGCGGGCAGGCGAAGGTCCCCGGCGTGTCCGGCACGTGGAAGGACCTCACCGATTCGGTGAACGCCATGGCCGGCAACCTGACCACCCAGGTGCGGGACATCGCCCAGGTGGCGACCGCGGTGGCGAAGGGCGACCTGTCGCAGAAGATCGACGTCGACGCCCGCGGGGAGATCCTCGAGCTGAAGGACACCGTCAACACGATGGTGGACCAGCTGTCGTCGTTCGCGGACGAGGTCACCCGGGTGGCGCGCGAGGTCGGCAGCGAAGGCCGGCTCGGCGGCCAGGCGCAGGTGCCCGGCGTCGGCGGCGTGTGGCGCGACCTCACCGATTCGGTGAACTTCATGGCCGGCAACCTGACCGACCAGGTCCGCAACATCGCCCAGGTGACGACCGCGGTGGCGAAGGGCGACCTGTCCCAGAAGATCACCGTCGACGCCCGCGGCGAGATCCTCGAGCTCAAGAACACGATCAACACGATGGTGGACCAGCTGTCGTCGTTCGCCGACGAGGTCACCCGCGTCGCGCGGGAAGTCGGCACCGAAGGACGCCTCGGCGGCCAAGCCGACGTCAAGGGCGTCTCGGGCACCTGGCGCGACCTCACCGACTCGGTGAACTTCATGGCCGGCAACCTGACCGACCAGGTCCGCAACATCGCCCAGGTCGCCACCGCGGTGGCGAAGGGCGACCTGTCGCAGAAGATCAACGTCACCGCCCGCGGCGAGGTCCTGGAGCTCAAGGACACGCTGAACACGATGGTGGACCAGCTGTCCGCGTTCGCGGACGAGGTCACCCGGGTGGCGCGCGAGGTCGGCACCGAGGGACGGCTGGGCGGCCAGGCCGACGTCAAGGGCGTCTCCGGCACCTGGAAGGACCTCACCGAGTCGGTCAACGTCATGGCCGACAACCTCACCGCGCAGGTCCGCTCGATCGCCCAGGTCACCACCGCGGTCGCCCGCGGCGACCTGTCCCAGAAGATCCGGGTCGACGCCCGCGGCGAGATCCTCGAGCTCAAGGACACCATCAACACGATGGTGGACCAGCTGTCCGCGTTCGCGGACGAGGTCACGCGCGTCGCCCGCGAGGTCGGCACCGAGGGCAACCTGGGCGGCCAGGCGACCGTCCGCGGCGTGTCGGGGACGTGGAAGAACCTCACCGACAACGTCAACGTCATGGCGTCCAACCTGACCGGCCAGGTCCGCTCGATCGCGCAGGTCGCCACCGCGGTCGCGCGCGGCGACCTGTCGGGCAAGATCACCGTCGAGGCCAAGGGCGAGGTCGCGGCCCTGGCCGACGTCATCAACACGATGGTCGACACGCTCTCGGCGTTCGCGGACGAGGTCACCCGCGTCGCCCGCGAGGTCGGCACCGAGGGCATGCTCGGCGGCCAGGCGCGGGTGCCGAACGTGGCCGGCACCTGGAAGGACCTCACCGACAACGTCAACTCGATGGCGAACAACCTCACCGGGCAGGTCCGCAACATCGCCCAGGTGACCACCGCCGTCGCGCAGGGCGACCTGACCCGCAAGATCGACGTCGACGCCCGCGGCGAGATCCTCGAGCTCAAGACCACGATCAACACGATGGTCGACCAGCTCTCCGCGTTCGCCGCGGAGGTCACCCGCGTGGCGCGCGAGGTCGGCAGCGAAGGCCGCCTCGGCGGCCAGGCCGAGGTCGAAGGCGTCTCCGGGACCTGGAAGCGGCTGACCGAGAACGTCAACGAGCTGGCCGGGAACCTCACCCGGCAGGTCCGCGCGATCGCCGAGGTGACCAGCGCGGTCGCCGAGGGCGACCTGACCCGCTCGATCACCGTCGACGCCTCCGGCGAGGTCGCCGAGCTCAAGGACAACATCAACTCGATGGTCGAGTCGCTGCGCGAAACCACGCGGGCGAACCAGGAACAGGACTGGCTCAAGTCCAACCTGGCCACCATCACCGGGCTCATGCAGGGCCGGCGCGACCTCGCCGTCGTCGCGGCCGCGGTGATGGACGAGCTCGTCCCGCTGGTCAACGCCCAGTACGGCGCGTTCTACCTGGCCGACGACACCGCCGAGGTGCCCGAGCTGCGGCTGGTCGGCGCGTACGGCCACCCGGACGACGGGGACGGCCCGGCGGTCCGGTTCCGGGTCGGGCAGTCGCTGGTCGGGCAGGCCGCCCGCAGCCGCCGCGCGATCGCGGTCGACGACGTCCCGCCCGGCTACGCCACCATCTCCTCCGGGCTCGGCCGCACCGCGCCGGCCAGCCTGATCGTGCTGCCGATCGTGGTCGAGGACCAGGTGCTCGGCGTCATCGAACTCGCCTCGGTGCACGGCTTCACGACGGTGCACCGCGCGTTCCTCGAGCTGCTGATGGAGCAGATCGGCGTGAACGTCAACAGCATCGTCGCCAACGCCCGCACCGACGAGCTGCTCGGCGAATCCCAGCGGCTGACCGCGGAACTGCAGGCCCGTTCGGAGGAACTCCAGGCGCGGCAGGAGGAACTGCAGTCCTCCAACGCCGAGCTGGAGGAGAAGGCGGCCCTGCTGGTCACGCAGAACCGCGACATCGAGACGAAGAACCTGGAGATCGAGCAGGCCCGGCAGGAGCTGGAGGCCCGCGCCCAGCAGCTGACGCTGGCGTCGAAGTACAAGTCGGAGTTCCTGGCCAACATGAGCCACGAGCTGCGCACCCCGCTCAACAGCCTGCTGATCCTCGCCCAGCTGCTCGCGCAGAACCCGACCCGCAACCTGACCGCGAAGCAGGTCGAGTACGCGGGCATCATCCACTCCGCGGGTTCGGACCTGCTGCAGCTGATCAACGACATCCTCGACCTGTCGAAGGTCGAGGCCGGGAAGATGGACGTCACGCCGGAGCAGGTGTCGCTGCGCCAGCTCATCGACTACGTCGAGGCGACGTTCCGGCCGATGACCTCCCAGCGCAACCTGGACTTCCGGATCACCGTGGCGCCCGGGTCGCCGTCCGAGCTGCTCACCGACGACTCGCGGCTGCGGCAGGTGCTGCGGAACCTGCTGTCCAACGCGGTCAAGTTCACCGAAGTCGGCCTGATCGAGCTGCACATCGAGCCGGTGGACCCCGAACGGCTGCCCCGGCCGCTGCGGGTGCACGGGCCCGCCGTCGCCTTCCGCGTCACCGACACCGGCATCGGGATCGCCGAGCACCAGCTCGAATCCATCTTCGGCGCGTTCCAGCAGGCCGACGGCACGACCAGCCGCAAGTACGGCGGGACCGGGCTCGGCCTGTCCATCAGCCGCGAGATCGCGCAGCTGCTCGGCGGCGTGATCACCGCCGAAAGCACGCTGGGCGAGGGCAGCACCTTCACCTTCGCGCTGCCGGTCGCGCGCCCGGACTTCGCACCGCTGCCGGCGGGGGACCACCCCGGCACCGTCGTCGTGACCACCGAGCCCGGTGCCCCCGCCGCGGCGTCGGGCCCGCGGGCGTACCGGCGGCTGCTGGTCGTCGAGGAACGCCAGCACGGCCTGCTGACGCTCGTCGCCGAGAGCGCGGCCGCGGATCTGTCCGACAGCCGCGACATCGGCCTCTCGCCCGCCGACGTCGAGGTCGTGACGGCGGTCGGCACGCAGGAGGCGGCCGCCGCGCTCGCCACCGACGCCTACCACTGCGTGGTGCTCGACCTGGACCTGCCGGAGCGGACCGCGTTCACCTTCCTGGACGCGATGCAGGGCGACAGCGCGCTGCGGCTGGTCCCGGTGCTCGCGCACAACAGCCGGCGGCTCGACGGCGAACTCGAACAGCTGGTGCAGTCCCGCGCGGACATGCAGTCCCTGGAAGTGCTGTCCGGACTGGACGAACTGCGCGAGCGGATCGCGCTGCACCTGTCGGCCGAGGAGCCCGGCGCGGTGCTGCCGCTGGTCCGCCCGGACGAGCCGGCCGCGCCGGTGCGCGCGGCGGACGTCGACACGACGCTGGCCGGGCGGACGGTGCTGATCGTCGACGACGACCCGCGCAACGTCTACGCGCTGACCGGGATCCTGGAGCTGCACGGCATGCAGGTGCTGCACGCCGAAGACGGCCGCAAGGGGGTCGAGACGGTCGCGTCGCACCCCGGCATCGACCTGATCCTGATGGACGTGATGATGCCGGAGATGGACGGCTACACCGCGACGGCGAAGATCCGCGCGATGCCGGAGCACGCCGGGATCCCGATCGTCGCGGTGACGGCGAAGGCGATGCCGGGCGACCGGGAGAAGAGCCTCGCCTCCGGTGCGACCGACTACGTCACGAAACCGGTGGACGCCGACGACCTGATCACCCGCATCAAGCGGCACGTGACGGCGTGATCGGCGACGAGCGGCCGGTCTCCGACGTCCCGGCCAACCTCGCGCGGCTGGCCGACACCGTCGCCCGCCTGCGCAGCGAAATCGACCACGCGCACGCCGTCGCCGACGGCCGCGCGCTGATCGAGCTCGCCAAGGGCGTGCTGATGGAACGCCTGCAGTGCGCGCCGGCCGACGCGGCGCGGCAGCTGGAGACCCTGGCCGGGCGGGCCGGGATGACGCCGCTGGAGTTCGCCGCGGACGTCGTCGGCGAGGCGGCCGCGGACCGGGTGACCGAGGTGGCGCAGGAGTTCCTGGCCCGCGCCGACGACTCCGGCGACTCGGTCGCGGTCCGGCTGCGGACCGCGGAGAGCGGCGTGCTCGCGGCCGGGGACACCCAGCGCGTCGCGGAGTCCATTTTGGACCATGCGCTGCGGCCGCTGGGCGCGACCGCGGTCGCGGTGTGGCTCGCCGGGTCCGACGGGTCGCTGACGCTGGCCGGCTCCGCCGGGTTCTCCGCCGAGGAGGCGGCGCGCTGGCGGTACGTCCCGCCGGGCGTGGCGACACCCGCCCGGAACGCGCTGCTCGAGCGCGACACCGTCTGGTGCCCGACGCTCGCCGCGGCCGGCCTGCCGTCGATCGGGCAGCACAGCCTGTCCGGGGGCGGCCGGGTGACGGTGCCGACCGGGACCGGCGGGCGCATCATCGGCGTCGTCGAGATGTGCTGGCCCGACCCGCTGCCCGCGGAACCGGGGCGGCAGCGCCGCCAGCTGGAGGCCCTGGCCGAGCTGTGCGCGTACACGCTCGACACCCGGGAGCTCCCGCCGGCGGGTGACGTGCTCGGCGAGCTGGTGGACTTCATCGACGGCCTGTACGACCCGGCCGTGCTGCTGACGCCGTGCCTGGACGGCGGCGATTTCCGCATCCACCACGCGAACATCCGGTTCGCCGACCCGGGCGGGCGGCCGCGCAGCCGGATCGTCGGCACCCGGCTGCTGGAGACCTACCCGCTGGCCGCGGAGGAAAGCGGGCTGCTCGACAAGATCCAGCGCGTCTACGCCACCGGCGAGCCGTTCCGGGCCGACAGCGTGGCGATCACCACCCTGGTCGACCAGGTGCCGCTGACCGTGCTCACCGACGTCAGCGTCACGCGCTTCGCCGGGAACGTGCTGCTGATCCTGCGCATCCAGGACGACGCGGCGAAGCTCGCGGTGCTGCTGCAGCACGCCCAGCGGCTCGGGCGGATCGGCGGCTTCGAGGAGAACGTCGTCACCGGGGCGATCACCTGGAACATCGAGCTGTTCGCGCTGTACGGCCTGCCGCCGAACGCGTCGCCGCTGTCGCTGCACGACCTGGCCGAGCACGCGCACCCCGACGACGCCGGGGCGATCGGCCGGTTCCTGCGGGCGGTGCTGCACCACAAGCGGCCGTCGTCGACGGCGTTCCGGCTGCAGCGCTCCGACGGCGTCGCCCGGCACATCCGGGTGGTCGCCGAGCCGGTCGTCGACGGCCGCGGCGAGCTGGTCGCGGTCCGCGGCGCCTACCAGGACGTTTCGTCGCAGCACTGGACCGAGGTGGCGCTGGCCGCGACGCGGGACAGGCTGGCCGAGACCGAGCAGCAGGCGATCGAGCGCAACCGGCTGGCGCTGCAGCTGCAGCACGCGATCATGCCGCCGGCCAAGGGCCCGATCGACATGCCGGGCCTGCGTGCGGCGGTCCGCTACCGCCCGGCGGAGAAGGAGCACCTGGTCGGCGGCGACTGGTACGACGCCGTCGCGTTGCCGACGGGCGAGGTCCTGCTGTGCGTCGGCGACGTCGCCGGCCACGGCATCGACGCGGCGACGGGCATGGTGAGCCTCCGCAACGCCCTGCGCGGCCTCGCGGCGACCGGCGCCGGCCCGGCTCAGCTGCTGACGTGGCTGAACCTGGTGGCCTACCACCTGACGGACCACGTGACGGCCACGGCGGTGACGGCGGTCTACGACCCGGCGCACCGCAAGCTGCGCTGGGCCCGGGCGGGCCACCTGCCCCCGATCGTCCGCCACCGCGACGGAACGGCGACGACGCTGCCCCTGATCCGCGGCTCGCTGCTGGGCGCGGTCCGCGACGTCGTGTACGAGGAGGACGAGCTCCAGCTCGCCGAGGGCGACATCCTGCTGATCTACACGGACGGCCTGATCGAGCGCCGCGACCGCCCGGTCCAGGATTCGGTGTCCCGCCTGGTCACCTTGGTCCACGGCCACGACGGCGGCCTCGAGCACCAGCTGGACAGGTTGCTGACCTTCAGCACCGCGGACACCGACGACGACACCTGCGTGGTCGGGATCGAGGTCACCACCGCCTGACCGTGTCGACCCCCTAATCACGCGTGTCGACCCTTCAATCACGCGTGTCGACCTCCCGATCACGCGTGTCGACCTCCCGATCACGGGGGAGGCCCCGCTCGCCGGTCGGCCGGAGAAGCGGAACGGGCGTCGGCCGCGTTCCGCGGGGCTTCTCGCGTGATTGAAGGGTCAGCACGCGTGATGGGGGAGCCGACACGCGTGATTGGAAGGTCGACTCGGCGTCAGGGGTTGATGGCCAAGACCAGGAAGCCGGCCAGCAGGACCAGGTGGACGCCGCCTTGGAGGCGGGTGGCGCGGCCGGGGACGACCGTCAGGACGCTCACC
This sequence comes from Amycolatopsis sp. NPDC003731, assembly GCF_053586895.1. Classification (NCBI taxonomy): domain Bacteria; kingdom Bacillati; phylum Actinomycetota; class Actinomycetes; order Pseudonocardiales; family Pseudonocardiaceae; genus Amycolatopsis; species Amycolatopsis sp. NPDC003731. Next base: position 16,925 of record NZ_JBSFNC010000033.1, read on the forward strand.
ACCACCGTCAGCGCGAGCAGGACGATCTGCGTCGCACCGAGGCCGAGCAGGAGCTGGCCCGGCAGCCACACCGACGCCAGCGCGATGGCCGGGATCGTCAGGCCGATGCTCGCGATCGCCGAGCCGTACGCGAGGTTGAGGCTGATCTGCATCCGGTCGCGCTGGGCCGCGCGCACCGCCGCCAGGGTCTCCGGCAGCAGGACCAGCAGGGCGATCACCACGCCCACGAACGACTGCGGGAACCCGGCCGCGCGCACTCCGGCTTCGATGGCCGGGGACTCGACCTTCGCCAGGCCGACCACCGCGATCAGCGCCACGAGCAGCAGCGCCAGGCTGCCCAGGGCCGCTCGGTTGGACGGTGGTTCGGCGTGGTCGTCCTCCTTGACCGCGCCGTCGGCCGCGACCGGGAGGAAGAAGTCGCGGTGCCGGACCGTCTGCGTCAGCACGAACGTGCCGTACAGCACCAGGGAGGCCAGCGCCGCGAAGGTCAGCTGTGTGGGGGAAAACGCCGGGCCCGGCGTGCTGGACGTGAACGCCGGGAGCACCAGGCTGAGCGTGGCCAGGGTCGCGACCGTCGCCAGCGCGGCGCCGCTGCCTTCGGAGTTGAACAGCGTCGAGCCGTAGCGGCGGGCGCCGACCAGCAGCGAGATGCCGACGATGCCGTTGGTCGTGATCATCACGGCGGCGAACACCGTGTCCCGCGCGAGCGAGCCCGCCTCCGGGCCGCCCGAGACCATCATCGTGACGATCAGCGCGACCTCGATGACCGTGACCGCCACCGCGAGGACCAGCGAGCCGAACGGTTCACCCACCCGGTGGGCGACGACCTCCGCGTGGTGCACCGCGGCCAGCACGGTCGCCCCGAGCGCGACGGCGACGACCCCGACGAAGACCGGGCCGAGGTCGCGGCCCCAGGTGAGCGCCAGCACGAGCACGCCGACCACCGGGGTGACGGAGGTCCAGGACAGCAGGAAGGATCTCAGCGCGGCGACCATGCCTCCACCCTGTCACACCGGCGGGGATCCCGCGGGTCCGTACGGCACTTCTCACATCGTCCCTTGTGGACGGTCGCGGTCGGGCGCCACCAGCCGCGGGGCCGCTTCGACGACGTGCCGGCGGAAGCTTTCGCTCAGTGGTGGGAGGTTCCGGCCCGCCGCCCAGGCGAGGCCGATGTCGCGCGCAGCGTCCACATCGGTCAGTTCGAGGTGCGGCGCCGGGAACGCCGCCGTGTGCGGCAGCGGTACCACGGACACCCCGAGCCCGGCCGTGACGAGGCCGCGCAGCGTCTCGACCTCGTCGCCCTCGAACCCGATGCGCGGGACGAACCCGGCCTCGGCGCACAGCCGCTCGGTCGTCTCGCGCAACGCGTACCCCGGGCGCAGGAGGATGAACGTCTCATCCGCGACGTCGGCGAGGCGCACCCGCCGTCGCCCGGCCAGCCGGTGGCGCGGCGGGACCGCGAGCCGCAGCGGCTCGACGAGCAGCCGCGACCAGTGCAGCTGGGGGTGCCCGGGGTCGCCGCTGGTGATGACCAGGTCCGCCGTGCCCTCGAGGAGCTCGGCTTCGAGGCCGGCCTCGCCGTGCTGCCGCAGCTCGAACCGGGCGCTCGGGTGCTCGGCGAGGAAGCCGCTCAGCACGGCGGGCACCAGCCAGGTGCCGAACGTGTGCAGGAACGCCAGCGGGACGACCCCGGTGCCCGGCGCGACGAGCTCGCCCACTTCGCGCAGGCCCTGGTCGAGCTGGTCGAGCACGAGGTCGACGTGCCGCTTGAAGACGCGCCCGGCCGGCGTCAGCCGCAGCACCCGTCCGGACCGGCGGAACAGCTCGGCGCCGGCGTCGCGCTCGAGCCGCCGCAGGGCCCGTGACAGCGCGGGCTGGGTGAGGTGCGCCCGCGCGGCGGTCTCGGTGACGGTGGCGCCGGCCGCGACCTCGCGGAAGAGCCGCAGCGTCTCGACGTCCATGCCGCCAGTGTATGGAATTTCAGCCAATCAGGCATTGGACGCATCGATCATCCGGGGTCACGCTGGAGGCATGGCTACCGTGGCAGAACAACTGGTCAGGACCCTGCGCGACGCCGGGGTCGAGCGCATCTACGGCATCGTCGGGGACAGCCTGAACCCGATCGTCGACGCGGTCCGCCGCACCGACGGCATCGAGTGGGTCCACGTCCGCCACGAGGAGACGGCCGCCTTCGCCGCCGCGGCCGAAGCGCAGGTCACCGGCAAGCTCGCCGTCTGCGCGGGCAGCTGCGGCCCGGGCAACCTGCACCTGATCAACGGCCTGTTCGACGCCCACCGGTCGGGCGCGCCGGTGCTCGCGATCGCGTCGCACATCCCGTCGAACCAGATCGGCACCGGCTTCTTCCAGGAGACCCACCCGGACCGGCTCTTCGCCGAATGCAGCCACTTCAGCGAGGTCGTCGCGGACCCGGCGCAGCTGCCGCGGCTGCTGCGGATCGCCACGCAGGCCGCCGTCGGCAAGGGCGGCGTCGCGGTGCTGACCATCCCGGGCGACCTGGCCGACCGCAAGGCCACCGGCCCGCTGACCGAGCGCCTCCCGCTGGTGACGCCGTCGCCCGCGGTGCCGCCGGCCGCGGTCGTGCGGGAGCTGGCGGACCTGCTGAACTCCGGCGAGAAGGTGATGCTGTTCGCCGGCGCGGGCGTCCGCGGCGCGCACGACGAGGTCATGGAGCTGGCGGAAAAGCTCGCCGCGCCGGTCGGGCACTCGCTCGGCGGCAAGGAGTGGATCCAGTACGACAACCCGTTCGACGTCGGCATGAGCGGCCTGCTCGGCTACGGCGCCTGCTACGACGCGATGCACGAGGCCGACCGCATCGTGCTGCTGGGCACCGACTTCCCGTACGACAACTTCCTCCCGCAGGCGCGCACGATCCAGGTTGACCACGACGCCTCGCGCCTCGGCCGCCGCACGCCGCTGGATCTCGCGGTGCACGGCGACGTGAAGGAAACGCTGCGGGCCCTGCTCCCGCTGCTGCGGCCCCGGAGTGACCGGGGGTTCCTCGACCGGATGCTGCGGGAACACGTCCGGAAGCTGGAGAAGGTCGTCGGCGCGTACACGACGAAGATCGAGCACCGCCGCCCGATCCACCCGGAGTACGTCGCTTCGGTGCTCGACGAGGTCGCCGCGGACGACGCGGTGTTCACCGTCGACACCGGCATGGGCAACGTCTGGGCCGCCCGCTACCTGACGCCGAACGGCCGCCGCCGCGTGCTGGGTTCGTTCCGGCACGGCAGCATGGCGAACGCGCTGCCGCACGCGATCGGCGCCCAGCTCTCCCAGCCCGGTCGCCAGGTGGTGTCGCTGTCGGGCGACGGCGGGCTCGCGATGCTGATGGGCGACCTGCTGACGCTGCCGGCGTACGACGTCCCGGTGAAGGTCGTGGTGTTCAACAACGCCACGCTGGGCATGGTGAAGCTGGAGATGCTGGTCGACGGCCTCCCGGACTTCGGCACCGACCACGCTCCGGTCAACTTCGCGGCGATCGCGGCGGCCTGCGGCGTGTTCGCCGAGCGCGTCGAGGACCCGGACGACGTGCGCGGCGCGCTGGAGAAGGCGTTCGCCCACCCGGGGCCGGCGGTGGTCGAGGTGGTGACGGACCCGAACGCGCTGTCGATCCCGCCCCGCATCACGGGGGAGATGGTGCGCGGATTCGCGCTGGGCGCGACGAAGACGGTGCTCAACGGCGGTGTCGGCAAGATGGTCGACCTGGCGCGGGCCAACCTGCGCAACACCCCGCGGCCCTAGCTGTCCACTGTGGACCCTCCCGGCGCACCCCTCTTGGCTACGCACGGTGGTGATCGACCACTCGTTCGGCTGCTGGGGGAGGGGCGGGGTGGCCTCCTACCGTCGAGGGAGTGCTCGCCGTAGGCGTCGTGGGAGGTGTGACCGGCGTGCTCGTGGCCCTCCAGCGAACCGGTGCAGACCGGCCGCTCCCGCCGGCGGCGGAACATCTGGTGGCGTTGCTGCGATCGTGGGGCCCGGGCCCGCAGCACCTGACGGGGCTGGCGCTGGCGGGCATCACGCTGCAGAGCCGGCTGGGCCCGCGGCGGGTGGACGCCCTGGTGTTCACCCGCAGCGGAGTGGTGGTGATCGCGGCCCACGAGCCGGGGCCGGCGGAGTGGCCGGGCCCGGGAGACCGCACCGGAGCCGCGGTGGCGGCGGCGAGGGGCGCCCTGGCCGGCCACGAAGGCGGCCGGCACGTGACGGGCCTGGTCGCGGTCGTCCCGCCGGCGGAACCGCGGGCTCCGGGCGAGCCGGAGTTGCGGCTGGGCGAGTGGGCGGCGGTCCGGCAGGCGAGCGCGCCGGACGTGGCCGCCGGTGACGGGTCGATGGCTGTCCCGCCCGAGGTGGGCAGCCGTGCCCGGGAAGCCGAACGTCCGAACGGCGCCGCGGCCGCCGGTGACGGGTCGATGGCTGTCCCGCCCGAGGTGGGCAGCCGTGCCCGGGAAGCCGAACGACCGAACGGCGCCCCGCCCGCCCTCCGCTGGCCCGACCCGCACCCGGTGCCGAACGTCGCCGTCGTGCTCGCCGAGCCTCGTGGCTTGCGGCGGATCATCGCCCAGCACAACCGGTGGCGGACCGTCTGGTCGGCCGACGACGTCCTCGACGCCTGCTACGCCCTCTCCCTCGCGCACCTCGCCCCGCCTCGGGCCGCGCTCATCGCCGACGGGTTCCCCGCCCGCCTTCCCGTTCTCGACCGGCTGCCGGACCTGCCCGCCGTCATCCCCGTGCCGCCCGAGCCGCCGCCGGTGGCCGAGGATGCTCTCGATCCGTGGACTCCGCCCGTGCGGGTCAGCGTCTTCCCGCGGCAGCGGCCGATCCGGGACGTCCCGTGGGGCCTGCTCTTCGTGCTCACCGTGCTCGTCGCCGTCGGGGTGGTGGCCGCCGTCTTCGTCGCTCAGGTCTTCCACGGATCTTGACCCGTTCGGATCGCGCCAACTAGGCCATCTGCACCGTTTCCCCCTCGCAGCCGCTGGGCACCTCCCGGTAGCTGTGAAAGGGGTTCACGATGCCGCGCACCCGAGCGCTTGTCCTTCTCGCCGTCCTCGCCGGTTCGTCGCTCACCGGCTGCAAGCTCGCCGACGAGCTGGCCTCCGGCGCCGGTCCGGTCACCGAGGCGCCCGGCACGGTCGCCGCCCCGCGGGTCGCGCCCGCCGAGGCGCGCGCCGAGCTGGCCGCCCTGAAGGTCGCCGTGCGCGGGACCATGGACGGCTACAGCCGGGACGAGTTCCCGCACTGGGACAAGGTGGACGCGAACTGCGACGTCCGGGAGCAGGTCCTCAAACGGGACGGCAAGGACGTCAAGACCGACGCGCAGTGCGCCGCGAAGTCCGGCACCTGGGTCAGCCCCTACGACGGCGAGACCTGGCACAAGGCGTCCGATCTGGACATCGACCACATGGTCCCGCTCGGGCAGGCCTGGATCAGCGGCGCCAAGAGCTGGACGCGGGAGCGGCGCGAGCAGTTCGCGAACGACCTCGTCCGCCCGCAGCTGAAAGCGGTCACCGACAACCTCAACGAGCAGAAGAGCGACAAGGCCCCGGACGCCTGGAAGCCGCCGCTCGTGTCGTACTGGTGCGCCTACGCCACCGACTGGATCGTCGTGAAGCGCAACTACGGCCTGACCATCACGGTCCCCGAGCAGAAGGCGCTGGAGACCATGCTGGACCATTGCTAGAACGACCGGGCCGCCGCCACCGCCTGGTCCGCATAGGACTGTCCGAAGAGGACCGTGTGCACCAGCAGGGGGAACAGCTGGTGCAGCCCGATCCGATCGCGCCAGCCGGTCGCCAGGGGCGCCGCCTCGTCGTAGGCGGCCACGACGCGGTCGAGGTGCGGGCAGCCGAACAGGTGCAGCATCGCGAGGTCCGTCTCGCGGTGCCCGCCGTGGGCGGCCGGGTCGATCAGCCACGCCTCGCGCCCGTCCCACAGGACGTTGCCGTTCCAGAGGTCGCCGTGCAGCCGCGCGGGCGGCTCGGCCGACGCGGGGACCCGCCCGCAGGCCCGCTCGAACAACGCCGCTTCCGACGCACCGAACGTCCCCGCGTCCACCGCCAGCCGGACGTAGGGCAGCACCCGGTCCGCCGCGTACCAGGACGCCCAGTCCTCCGCCGGGACGTTGGCCATCGGCGCCCGGCCGATCCACGCGTCCGCAGGGCCGTCGGGCGGCGGGGCGCCGAACGCCGGGGCGCCCGCGGCGTGCAGCCCGGCCAGCCCGCGGCCGAAGCGTTCCGCCGCCGCCGCTGACGGGCGTCCGGCCGGGACCCGGTCGATGACGAGCCGGTCCCGGTCGAGACTGCGGATGGCGGGCACCGGCACGGTGCCGGCCGCGGCCAGCCAACGCAGGCCGGCCGCCTCCGCCACCGTCGCGCCGGGAGCGTGGCCGCGCTTGACGAACACCTCGCCGGAGTCGGTCATGTCCGGCACGGTACCGGCGCGCTACGGTGGTCGCCGAAGACAGGGGGACAGACGGTGGCGGTGCAGGTCAAGAAGTTCGAACAGCTGCTCGGGACGCTGGCGGAGGTCGAGCGTGCGGAAGCGCGCGACTACTCGTCGTTCAGCGTGCGCGGCAAGCGGTTCGGCTACTTCTGGCCCCGGACCCGGACCGTCGGCCTCAAGCAGACCGTTTCCGAACAACTGGCGCTGGTCTCCGAGCGGCCGGACGTCTTCGAGGTCCAGTTCACCGCGGGCGGCTTCGGCTGGGTCGTGGTTTACCTGGACGGCATCGACGCCGACGAACTCGCCGAACTCCTTTACGAGGCCTGGCGGCTCTCCGCCCCGGAGGAGCTGGTCGCGGAGGTGCCCTTCACCAGGATCGCCCGCGCGTAGAGCAGGTCGAACCCCTGCCGCTGGACGTTCTGGTGGGACTTCGACCCGGGCTGCGTGGTGACGACGGCGAGGTCGCACCCGGCCTCGGCGGCCGCCGCGAGCCGGGCCCGCAGCAACGCGGTCTGGACGCCTCGGCGCCGGTGGGCCGGCAGCGTCGCCGCGCCGCTGAACTGCGCGATCCCGTCGGTGACCCGGAAGCTCGCGCCCCCGGCGAACTCGCCGTCCCGTTCCGCGATGTACCGTCGCACGCCGGCCATGTCCCGCAGCGCGTTGACGAGCAGGTCGTGGGGGAAGTCCTCGTGCGAGGGCAGGCCTTGTCCGTCGTCCACGGCGGACGCTTCGGCCACCGCGGACAGCCAGGTCTCCAGCTCGTCGTCGCGGCAGGCTCGGACGTCGCCGGGGAAGCCGGCGTCTCCGATCCGCCGCCCGAGCACGTTCTCGTACGACTCCAGGCGGTAGCCCCGCGCGGTCAGCATCGCCCCGGCCGCCGAGTCGGCGAGCTGCGAGAGTTCGACCTGTACCGGCACGCCCCGCTCGGCGAACGCCGCCTCGATCTCCGCGAGCGCGGCGGGCTCGGGCAGCCCGGAGAAGCCGAGCCCGGCGACCTTGGTGAACGGCGACCCGGCCTCGGCGAAGGTGGCGACACCCCCGGCGAGCGGGCGCGTGAAGCCGCGGTCGTCCCCGAGCCGAGCCCGCGAGGCGTCACAACAAGCGGCGACGAACCGCGCCTCGGCGCGTTCGATGCGCTCGGCCAGAGCTGTGCCGCAAAAGAGCCGTTCCCCGTCCACGTCCCCACAGTGGCGGACGCGGACGGGGAACACCAACCGGTTTTCAGCCCTCGACGCGGTGCGAAGCCCAGAACGACGTCAGGTCGGTCGACCCGGCCGCCGCCTGCGCCGCGGCCTTGAACTCCGCCGTCGTCGACACGCCGTACCAGTGCGACTGCGCGTACGACTTGAGCAGGTTCGCCATCGCCGTGTCGCCGATCAGCCGCCGCAGGTCGTGCAGGGTGCACTTGCCGTAGTTGTAGACCACCGTCGAGTACCGGGACGAATGCGCGTCCCAGTAGGCCATCGAGTTGGTCAGCTTCTCCGCGCTCGACTGCCAGGTGATGCCGCAGCCGCTGCCGGTGATCCCGCGGTAGAGGTCGGTGGCGTAGTCGGTGAAGCTCTCGTCCAGCCACGGCGAGGTGTACTCGTCGTCGCCGACGATCCCGTAGAACCACTGGTGCGCGAGCTCGTGCGGCAGGGCCACGTTCGATACCAGGTCCATCACGAAGCCCGGGTACTCCATGCCGCCGAACCAGAAGTTGTTGTCCAGCACCACGTCGACCTCACCGTACGGGTAGTCGCCGAAGCGGCCCGAGTGAACGTCGAGGGAGTCGGCGGCCAGCGACAACATCGAGTTGGCGCTGCTGGTGGAGATCCCGCTGACCGAGTAGACGTTGACCCGCACGCCCTTGCCGGACGTCGTGGTGATCTTCGCGAACGGCCCGGCGGCCCACGCGAAGTCCCGCACCTTGGCCGCCACGGCGTGCGTGGTGGTCGTGGTGCCGCTGGTCGTCTCGGTCGAGGTGCCGGTGGCCGGGGTCAGCAGCGACGTCGGGTGGACCAGGGTGACGTCGAAGTCGCTGATCACCGTGTAGAACGACTCGCCGTTGTTCGTGTACGGGTCGAGGTGCCAGCCCGCGCCGTCGCGGACGGCGAGCACCGGCAGTGCGTTGCCGATCATGTTGAACGCGCCGTCGTGGCCGAACCGGTCGGCGCCGCTGGGCACGACGATCTTCAGGTCGAACCCGATGGTCGCGGACTGGCCCTGGGCCAGGGGCGCGGGCAGCGTGATCTTCAGGGCCGTGCAGTTCACGCTCAGCGCGGACGCCGTGCCGCCGGTGACGTTCGTGACCGTGATCGGCGTCGTCGGGCAGGCGCCGTGGTAGTTGTCCCAGAGCCGCAGGTACACCTCGGGCAGCGCGGTCGCGGAGCCGTTGGTGAAGCCGACGCTCTGGTGCCCGGTCCACGTGTCGCCCGCGGTGTTCGACGTCAGGTTCACCGTGTACGCCGGATTGACCGGCGTGCGCGTCGAGTCGGCGGGAGCGGCGGAGATCGTCCAGGTGAAGGTGGCGCTGCCGCTGTTGCCGGCCGGGTCCTTCGCCGTCACGGTCACCGAGGACGTGCCCGCGGCCGTCGGCGTGCCGGTGATCTTGCCCGTGCTCGCGCCGATCGCGAGGCCGGCGGGCAGGCCGGTGGCGCTGTAGGTGAGCGCGTCACCCTGCGGGTCGCTCGCCTGGATCTGCAGCGCCGCGGCCTGGCCGACGGCGCTGGTCTGGGCGCCCGGCGAGGTGACGACCGGCGACTGCGCGGACCCGGTGGTGGTCAGCGAGAAGTCATCGAGGACGAAGTTGGTGGCCAGGCTGGCATCCTCGGTGCCGGTGAGCTTCAGCGTCACCGTCTGGCCGAGGTAGCGGGAGACGTCCACGGTGCGCTGGAGGTAGCCGGTGTTCTTGTCGAGGTTCGAATAGCTCGCCAGGGTGTCGGAACCCGCCTGCACCACCAGCTTGTCGTACTTCGTGCTGGTGGTCGTCTCCTTGGTGTCGATGTGCTGCCACCACGAGAGCGTCGCCGACGCGCAGCCGGCGGGCAGCGTCAGCGACTGGGACAGGGTGTCGGTGTGCGTGCTGCCGGTGCCGTCCAAGCGGGCGAGCATCGTGCCGCCGTGCGCGGGTTGCGCGGTGGTGGCCGCGGTGATGACGCCGCCGGTCTGGGTCCACGGCGTGGTGCCGCTTTCGAACCCGCCGTTGCCGACGATCTGGTCACCGCAGACCGCGGCGGCCTCGGCCGGAGTGGCGACGGCGACGGTGCCCAGCAGGCCGATGGCCACGCCGAGCACGGCAGGAAGCACCCTCGATCTCATGGAGGTCGTCCTTTCCCGGCTCCGCCCGTGGGAGCCAGGAGAAGCGTCCTCTGCGCCCCGGATGGGCGGAACCCGCCAAGAGTCGGGTTCCGTGCCGCTTTCGTCGTGTATGCACGGGAACGTCCGGGTGTACGGATCTTGTACGCCGCATTGCGAGCTTGGGGGCATCCGACCGGGAGGAAGACATGACCCCCAAGTTCAAGGCGCTCACCGTCGCCGTCGGCGCGCTGCTCGCGCTGGCCGGCAGCGGGATCGCCCAGGCCGCGCCGACGGCGGCCGCCGACGTGACCGGCATGGAAGCGATTTTCAACAACCCGCCCGAAAACGGCGACCGCGACCACTCGATCGAAACGCGGCTGGTCCAGTTGACCAACGGCACCCCGGCCGGTGCCGAGATCCACATCTCCCCCTTCAGCTGGACCCGGCCGGCGCTGGCCGAGGCGGTGAAGGCGGCGCAGGCCCGCGGCGTCAAGGTGCGGATCGCGCTCGACGGCGCCGCGGACGACGACCCGGCGAACACGGCGATGCCGATCCTCAAGTCCGCCGGGCTCACCCAGCTCGTCTTCTGCGGCACCGGCGGCGACAACACCGGGTGCATCGCCCACGACGGCAGCCCGCACTCGATCAACCACGACAAGCTGTGGATGTTCTCCGAGACCGAGGGCAAGAAGGACGTCGTCGTCATCGGCTCGTACAACCTGACCACGGTGCAGGGCAACATGTTCAACAACGCTCTGCTGACGTACGGCGACGCCGATCTGTACGGCTTCTACCTCGGCCACATGCAGAAGATGCTGGCGCAGAAGAAGAACAACAACTACTTCGACGACGCCGGCTACCACAAGACGCTGACCACGATGGTCACCAGCTACCTTTCCCCGCGCGCCGACTCCCGTGGCGGCGCCTCCGAGGAGTTCGCCACCGACACGTGGGCGCAGCTGCTGAAGTACATCACCAAGTACGAAGCCGGCTGCTCGCTCAACGTCGTGCAGGCCAACATCGCCGACTCGCGCACCCCGGTCGTCACCGAGCTGGCGCGCATCGCGAAGCTGGGCTGCAAGGTCCGGATCGTCTACGACGACATGGGCACCGCGGCACTGGCCGCCCTCAAGGGCAAGGCGAACATCACGCTCAAGAAGTTCAGCACGACCGTGAACGACCGCGAGATCACCGTGCACTCGAAGTATATGCTCTACACGGGCAACTACAGCGAGAAGGGCGGCCGGCAGCTCGTCTTCACCGGCTCGCACAACATCTCCGGCGCGGCCCTGCGCGACAACGACGAAATCCTGATCAAGGTCGAGAACGCGGCGATCAGCGCGGCCTACCAGGACAACTTCAGCACCATCCTGGCCCGTGCGAAGTGCACGGCCCCGGCTACCTGCTGAGGACGCGGGCGGCCCGCGTCTCCAGGGGCCGGTAGCCGGCCTGGGTGGCGAGCTTGACCGCCGCTTCGCCGTGGGTGCGCGCCAGTTCGGTGTCACCCACGGCGAACGCCGCTTCGGCGAGGCCGGTCAGTGCTGCGGCTTCGCACCACGTGAAGCTGGTTTCGCGGGCGATGTCCAGTGCTGCCGTCAGATGCTCGACCGCTTCGGCGGCGCGGTCGAGCCGGAGGCACGTTTCGCCGAGCGCGGCGAGTGCGGACGCTTCGGTGCCGCGGTCGCCGATGCGGCGGGTCAGCTCGACGGCGTCGGCCGCGTCTGTCAGGGCGCGGGTGGCGTCGCCCGCCCGGGCCTCCATGACCGCCCGGCCGGACAGTGCCGCCGCTTCGCCGTACTGGTAGCCGAGTTCCCGGTTGGCGGTCAAGGCTCGCTCGTAGAACTCGGCGGCGACGGCGTGGCCGAGGTCGCGGTGGACGTGCCCGAGGTCGACCAGGAGCACGGCGACGCTGAACCGCGCGTCGTCGCGTTCGGCGATGTCCAGGGCGCGGGCGAAGTGGCCGAGCGCGGCGTCGAAGTCGCCGACCTGGCCGCAGGCGAACCCGAGGTTGGCCAGCGCCATCGTGATGCCCGGCATGGCCGTTTCTTCGCACAGCCGCAACGCTTCCAGGCCGCACGCGATCGCCTCGTGCGCGTCGCCGAGGCGCTGGAGCACGGCGCTGAGGTTGTTGAGCGCCGCGGCGCGCCCCGGCGGCCAGTCCGCCGCCAGCCCGTCGGACAGCACCGTCGTCAGGTGCGCGCGGGCGTCGGCGTAGCGGCCGCTGTTGACCCCGGCGAGCGCGATGGACAGCCGCATCGCCGCCTGCGCCTGCCGGTCGCCGTCGGCCTGGGCGGCGGTCAACGCCGTCGTGGCCGTCTCGATCCATTCCGTGTGGTGGCCGCGGTGGTGGAAGAAGGCCCGGAGCGCGTCGGCCAGGTGCCAGGCGTACTCGCGCGGGCCGTGTGCCGCCGCGTGCTCGACGGCGGCCGCGAGGTTCGGCCACTCCGTGTCCAGCCAGGCCAGCGCGTCTTCGGTGCCCTCGAACGCCGGTTCCGGTTCGGGCCGGGGGAGCCGGAGGAAGTGGGGGATCAGCAGGCGGCCCACCGCGTCGGCCGTTGCCAGGTAGTGGTCGAACAGCCGCCGCCGGGCCGCGTCCGCGTCGGCCGCGGTGTCGTCGGCCGCGGCCCTCCCGCCCGCGTAGCTGCGCAACAGGTCGTGGAAGCGGTAGCGGCCGGGCAGGTGCCGTTCGACGAGGTTGGCCGCGGCGAGGGCCTTGAGCTGCCGGCCGGCGTGCCCTTCGCTGACGGCGGCGAGGTGGGCGGCGACCGGTGCGGTGAACGTCTGGCCCGGCACCAGCGCGAGCCGCCGGAACAGGAGGCGGTGCCCGGCGGGCAAGGCCCGGTAGGACACGGAGAACGCCGTCGTGACCGCGCTTTCCTCGGCGCCGTCGACGCTCAGGCCGGCCAGGGGATCGCCGTCGGCGAGTTCGCGGGCCAGCTCGGCGATGCCGGACACCTCGCCGAGGTTCGCCGCGGCCAGCCGCAGCGCGAGCGGCAGGTGCCCGCACAGCCGGGCCAGTTCCGCCGCCGCGGCCGGTTCGGCGGCGACCGCGGGTGGCCCGAGCACGGTTTCCAGCAGCTGCCGGGAATCCTCGGCCGGCAGCACGGAGAGCGGGACGGCCCGCGCGCCGGTGCGGGCGATGAGGTCGCCGAGCCGCTGGCGGCTGGTGATCAGCACCGTGCCGGACGGCGGCAGCAGCGGTGTCACCTGGGCGCTGTCGCGGGCGTTGTCGAGCAGGACGAGGACCTGCCGATCGGCCAGCAGGGAGCGCCAGAGGGCCGTGCGGCCGTCCGGGTCCGGCGGGATGGCACGCGGGTCGGTGCCCAGCGCCCGCAGCAGCTGCGCGGCCGCGACGGCCGGGGTGAGCGGCTCGTGGTCCGGGTCGAATCCGCGCAGGTCGAGGTAGAGCTGGCCGTCACCGAAGCGGTCGCGGACGCGGTGTGCCCAGCGGACGGCGAGGGCGGTCTTGCCGACGCCGGCGGTGCCGGTGACCACGCGGATGTCCGCGCCGGGGCCGGGCTCCGCGGGCTCGTCGAGCTGGGCGAGCTCGGCGGCGCGGCCGGTGAAGCCGCGGACGTCGTGGGGCAGCTGGGCCGGGCGGACGGGTTCGGGGGCCGGCTCCGGCGCGGCGTCGAGGGCCGGGTCGGCGGCGAGGATCGCGGCTTCGAGACGGGTCAGCTCGGGGGAGGGGTCGAGCCCGAGTTCGGCGACGAGCCGGCTGCGCAGGCCGCGGAAGGCGGCGAGGGCGTCGTCGGTGCGGCCCTCGCGGTGCAGGGCGAGCATGAGCTGGCCGACGAACCGCTGCCGCAGCGGGTGCGCGGCGACCAGCGTGGTCAGTTCGGCGAGCACCTCCCGACCGCGGCCGAGCCGCAGCTGCGCGTCGATGCGGTCTTCCAGCGCGCTCCAGCGGGCTTCGTGCAACCCGGCGAGGAGCAGCTCGGCGACTTCGCCGGACGCGGCCCCGGCGAGCGCGTCGCCCCGCCAAAGAGCGAGGGCCTCGTCGAACAGCTCGACGGCGGTCTCGTCGGCCGCCACGCGGGCCCGGTGGGTGAGGGCGGTGAAGCGGTGGGCGTCGACGGTGTCCGGGTCGGCGCGCAGGACGTACCCGTGGCCTTCGGTGACGAGCTCGGGGCCGCCGGTGGCGCGGAACACCGCGCGCAGGCGGGAGATCAGCGCCTGGACGGTGCCGCGCGCGCTGGCCGGGGGATCGTCGGGCCAGAGCCGGTCGACGAGGCTTTCGACGGTGACCGGCCGCGGCGTCTCGAGCAGCAGGACGGCGAGGACCAGGCGCTGCTTGCGGGAGCCGAGATCGACCGGGTCGCCGTCCGCCGTCGCCTCGACGGCGCCGAGGAGGCGAAACTCCACCCGGTCACCTCCACTCACCTGATCGGGTGTGCAAGCGTACTGCAAGCGTGGTGCAGGCCCGGTCCGCCATCCTGGCGGGGCCGCAGGACATGCTCCCGACGATGTCCACGGCCGGCTCGGGCGCCGGGGAACCGGCGGATTCGGCTGTCGTCGTCCCACGGGCGGCACGAGCTGGGGGTAGGACCACCACGGCGACCCCTCCACGGTCGCCGTGGTGGCCCTTTGTCCGTTCGCTGCCCGGGGCAGCGGCCGCCCGATGCGGTAGCTCCGGTGGCGGCCGGCGTGCGCCCGACGCAGAATGCGCGCATGCAGCCGACGGTCGTCCGGGTGGCGCGCCTGTCCGACCCGGCCGGGCCCGCCGACGGCGTCCGCGTGCTCGTCGAACGGCTCTGGCCCCGCGGCACGGCCCGGACGGCGGTGGTCCTCGACGGCTGGTACCGCGGCCTGGCGCCGTCCGACGACCTGCGCACCTGGTACGGCCACGATCCCGAGCGGTTCGCGGAGTTCGCCGAGCGTTACCGGGCAGAGCTGCGCGAGCCCGATCGAGTGGCGGCCTTGGACCGCCTCCGCACGTTGGCCGGCGACGGCCCGGTGACCCTCCTGACGGCGAGCGGGTCCCCTTCGATCAGCCAGGCGGCCGTGCTGGCGGCGGTGCTCACCGGGGAGTGAGCCGTGTCGTCCACCCAGGTACGCGTGTCGTCCGTCCGGGTACGCGTGTCGTCCGTCGGGCGACCGCCTCAGGGGCGCGTTCCGGTGACCGCCACGCGGACCGTCGCCGCGGCGGAGCCGAGCTTCTCGTGGCGGGCCGTCAAAGTGAGCGTCCCCGGCTGTCCCGCGAACGGGCGCAGCCACACCGCTGCCGCACCGCCCGTCGCGCCGAAGTCGAGCTCCGGATCGCCGACCAGCTCACCCGGGCCGGTCAGCGTCAGCCGCACCCGGCCGGTCGTCCCCGCGCGCAGGGTCCCGAACCGGTCCACCGCCGCCACCACCACGCGGGTGGCGTCGCTGCCGTCCGCGCGCAGCTCCGGATCGTCGGGCACGCAGCTGAGCACGTCCGAGCCCCGGTCCCCGCTGAACCGGCGGCTGACGACGAGCCGCTCACCGACGTAACCGTCGATGCGCAGCTGCGGCCGCCGCCCCTTCGGCACCACCAGGTCGACGGCGAACGGCGGGTACCGCAGGTGCGGGAACTCCGCGCGCCGGCTGCGGGCCGCACCCGCCGGCCGGTCGTCGAGGAACAGCAGCAGGCGGTCGCAGTTGGACCAGATCGTCACCCCGGCGCCGGGCCCGGCCGGCTGGGCCGTGAAGTCCCACGCGAAGCCGGGCTCGACGACCGCCCGCACCCGGGGGTCGCCCTGCGAGGCGTAGAAGGCCGCGGCCGGCTTGGGAATCCGGAAGAGGTCGGACACCCCGGCGTACTTCACCCCGTCGACCGACCGCTGCCAGGCCGACGGGTAGTCGAACGCGCACCAGGCGAGCAGCCCGCAGTAGCGGTCGTCGGCGGCGGCGAGGTCGTGGGCCTTCGCGTGCAGTTCCGCCTGCTGCCGGACCGCCGGGAAGTCGCCGCGCCGGTAGGCCCGGGCCCCGGCGAGCGTGCCGATCGTCTCCGTCACCAGGTACGGCACCCCCGGCCGCGGCGGGCGCAGCCGGAAGGGCGCCCCGCGCCGGGCGGTGTAGTCGTTGTAGGCCAGGATTTCGACGTCGCTGCCGGCGAAGCGCCCGAGCGTGGCGCTGGCCAGCGCGCCGCTCGTCGGCCGGGACGGGTCGAGCTGCCGCGCGAGCCGGCCGGTCCGCTGGTACATCGCGGTCGTGCCGTTCGCCTCGTTCACCCGCGTACCCCACACGATGATGCTGGGGTGGTTGCGGTCGCGCACGACCATGCCTTCGACGTCCGCCAGGTTCCGCCGCTGCCAGGCGTCGTCCCCGACGTGGCCCCAGCCCGGGATCTCTTCCCACACCAGCAGGCCGAGCTCGTCACAGGCGTCGAGGAACGCGCTCGACTGCGGGTAGTGCGAGCAGCGGACCATGGTGCAGTTCAGGTCGCGGCGCAGGATCTCGGCGTCCCGCCGCTGCACGCGCTCCGGCATCGCGCCACCGGCGAAGGGGTACCACTGGTGGCGGTTGAGGCCGAACAGCTTGAGCCGCCGTCCGTTGAGGAAGAAGCCCTCGGTGGTGAACCGCGCGTCGCGGAAGCCGGTGCGCACCACCCGCTGGTCGAGGGCGCGCTTCCCGGACTGGAGCGTCACCACGACGTCGCACAGGGCGGGGTCCTCGACGTCCCAGAGCCGCACCGCCTCGAGCCCGCCGACGTCGAACTCGACCGTCGTCCCGCCGACCGCCGCGGATGCGGTGGCGAGTTCGCGGCCCGCTTGCCGCACCGACGCGGTCACCTGCCCCACGACCGGTGCGTCCAGCGTGCACGTCAGGTGCAGCGAGCGGCCGGGGGAGAGGACGTCGACGGGCCGGGCGAAGACGTCGGCCAGCCGGATCCGCGGCACCTCGCCGACCGTGGCCGGGCGGTAGATCCCGGCCGGCTGGTAGAAGTCGATCACCGACGGCCCCCCGCGCGGCAGGTTCGGCGGTACGTCCAGCGCCCACCGCCCGTCGACCACCACGGCGAGCACGTTGTCCCCGGTCACGACGTCCGGCAGGGCCACCTCGAAGGGCAGGTAGCCGCCTTCGTGGGTGGCGACGAGCCGGCCGTTGAGGTGCACCTCGGCGTTCGTCATGACGCCGTCGAAGCGGGCGGTGTGGCGGCCGGTCGCCGACCCGGTGAAGTGCTTGCGGTAGACCCACCGGTCCTGCCAGGACGCCGGGTCCCACCCGGTCCACGAGAGCGGCGTCACGCAGTGGGGGAGCTGCACCGGCGAGAGGTCGATCTCGTCGAAGCCGAGCTCGGTGCAGCCGTCGTCGTACCGCCCGAACAACCAGAAATCGCCCAGCCGCACGGGGTCCGGCCCGGGCGCGGCGTGCCCGGCCGACCCGGCGACGACGCCGAGCAACGCGGCGCCACCGGCGGCGAGGAACCCGCGCCGGGACAGCCGTGGCGGCGAGTCGGCCAGCTCGGTATCGGACACAGACGACCTCCGTGCTCGGGCTCCCCCGGGATATCGCTGGTGGCCGGTAAGACGTCACAAACGATCAGCGGGTTGCTCAGCGAAGGGTCGAGGCGCGGACCACCAGCTCCGGGGTGAACACGACTTTCCGGTGTTCGTGGCCGGTTTCGGACGCCTCCGCGAGCAGCAGCTCCACGGCCGTGCGGCCCAAGCGCCGCCTCGGCTGGCGGACCGACGTCAACGGCACCGCGGCCGCCGCCGCGAACTCGATGTCGTCGTAGCCCACGATCGCCAGGTCGGCCGGGACGCTCATGCGGAGGTTCGCGCACGTCTGCAGCAGGCCGAGAGCGACCAGGTCGTTCGCGCAGAACGCCGCGGTCGGGCGGACCGACGCAGGGAGGCCCGCCAGGCGCTCGCCCGCGCCGCGGCCGTCGGCCACCGTCAGGGCCGTCGTCGTCAGGTCGACCAGGCGGTCCGGGCCGAGGCCGGCCGCCGCCAACGCGCGCAACGCACCCTGCCGGCGGTCGCGGACCTGGCCGACCGACGTGTGGTTGCCGATGAACGCGATCCGCTCGTGGCCCTGCTCGACCAGGTGGCGCACGGCGATCTCGCCGCCGTAGACGTCGTCGACCGCGACCGAGCAGTGCGTCGTGCCGTCCGGCGTGCGGTCGACGACGACCACCGGCGTGCCGCGGCGCGCGATCTCGCCGAGCAGCGGGGCGTCCGGGTCGACCGGCGTGATGAGGACACCTTGGACGCGCTGCTGTTCGAGGCGCCCGAGGTAGGCCGCCTCCCGCGCCGGCTGGTGCGCGCTGTTGCACAGGAACAGGGACAGGTCGCCCTCGCCCGCAGCGTCTGCTGCGTCTTCCATGCCGGCCGCGACGTCGGTGAAGAACGGGTTGCTGCCGTCGAGCATCACGTAGGCCAGCACCCGGCTGCGCCCGGCCCGCAGCTGCCGCGCGGATTCGTTGCGCACGAAGCGGAGTTCGGTCATCGCGGCCTCGACCCTGGCCCGGGTCGCCGGGCTGACCCGGCCGGGCCGGTTGAGCACATTGGACACCGTGCCGAGGGACACGCCGGCGGCCGCCGCGACTTCCTTCATGCCCGCCGCGCGGGGCTCGGCACCGGGCTCCCTGACCACCATCGCAACCCCCTCTTTGAAACGTAACATCACCGCGAAGGACCTGCTGAAGACCCGTTTGGCCACGCCTTCGCCGATGCATTGACTTCTCGTTCCGTCGCATAGTAGCTTCACCGCACCAGATTTGTGAAACCTTTCAATCCGGAGGTCGCGATGACGCGGCAGGACCCGGGCCGGGTGCCTCTCCTGGAGGTGCGCGGCGTGACGAAATCGTTCGGCGCGGTCGCGGCCGTGGCCGGCGTGAGCTTCGGGCTGCACGCCGGGGAGGCGCAGGCACTGGTCGGGGAGAACGGCGCCGGCAAGTCCACGATCGTCAAGATGCTGGCCGGGGTGCACAAGCCCGACGACGGCACGCTGCTGCTCGACGGCGAACCGGTCGAGTTCGGCTCGCCCGCCGACGCGAAAGCGGCCGGGATCGCGGTCATCTACCAGGAGCCCACCCTGTTCCCGGACCTGAGCGTCGCGGAGAACATCGTGATGGGCCGCCACCCGCGCAAGAGCCTCGGCCGGATCGACCGGGCGGCGGTCCGCGCCGAGGCCGAGCGCCTGTTCGCCCGGCTCGGCGTCCGGATCGACCCCGCCCGGCCCGCCAGGGGTTTGTCGATCGCCGACCAGCAGATCGTCGAGATCGCCAAGGCGCTCAGCGCCGACGCCCGCGTGCTGGTGATGGACGAGCCGACCGCCGCGCTGACCCGGGTCGAGGTCGAGCGGCTCTTCAGCGTCGCCCGGACGCTGCGCCAGGAAGGCGCGGCGATCATGTTCATCTCCCACCGCTTCGAGGAGATCACCGAGCTCTGCCAGCGCGTGACGATCATGCGCGACGGCAAGCACGTCTCCACCGACGCCCTGGAGGACGTCACCGTCGAGGAGATGGTGAAGCGCATGGTCGGTCGCGACCTCGACGCGCTGTTCCCCAAGCAGGACGTCGAACCCGGCGCGGTCGTGCTGGAGGTCGAGGGCCTGGCCCGCGCGGGCGTGTTCCGCGACATCTCCTTCTCGGTGCGCGCCGGGGAAATCGTCGCGTTCGCCGGGCTGGTCGGCTCCGGCCGCTCGGAGGTCGTCCAGGCCGTCTTCGGTGTCGACGAACGGGACGCCGGAGTCGTGAAGGTGAGCGGCAAGAAGCTCAAGCCGCACTCGTCGCGGGCCGCGATGGCCGCCGGGATGGCCCTCGTTCCCGAGGACCGGCGTCAGCAGGGCCTGATCATGGACCTCTCGATCGAGCGGAACGTGACGCTGCCGCGCTCGCGGGCGCTTTCCCAGCTCGGCTTCCTCACCGGCGCGAGCGAACGCCGGGAAGCCCGGCACTGGACCGAGCGCCTGCGCACCAAGTACCGGAGGCTCGGCGACCCCGTCGGGACGCTCTCGGGCGGCAACCAGCAGAAGGTCGTCCTGGCCAAATGGCTGGCGATGGCGCCGAAGGTGCTGATCGTCGACGAGCCGACGCGCGGGATCGACGTCGGTACCAAGGCCGAGGTCCACCGGCTGATGTCCGCGCTGGCCGCCGAGGGCGTCGCGGTCGTCATGGTGTCGTCGGAACTGCCGGAGGTGCTGGGCATGGCCGACCGCGTGCTGGTGATGCGGGAAGGCCGGATCGTGGCCGAGCTCCCGCGCGCCGAGGCGACCGAAGACTCGGTCATGTTCGCCGCGATGGGCCAGGGGGCCGCCGCATGACCGTCACCGAGGAGGCCCGCGTGACGAAGGAACCGGCCGTCCACTCGCGACGGTCGTGGACCGCGAACGTGCTGAAGGCCCGCGAATCCGGCATCGTCCTCGCCTTGATCGTGCTGGTCGCGTTCACCGCGACGCAGAACTCCCGGTTCCTGTCCGGGCAGAGCATCCGCGACATCCTGCTCGGGACGGCCATCCTGGCCGTGCTCGCGGTCGGGCAGGCGATCGTGATGATCACCCGCAACATCGACCTGTCGGTCGGCTCGGTGCTCGGCCTGGCGGCGTTCGCCGTCGGCACGCTGATGAAGGACAACCCCGGGCTGCCGGTGCTCGTCGCGATCCTCGCCGGGCTCGGCGTCGGCGCGGTGTGCGGGCTGGTCAACGGCGCCCTGGTGCGCTTCGGCCAGGTACCCGCGCTGGTCGTCACCCTCGGCACGCTCTACGCCTACCGCGGGGTCAGCTACTTCTGGGCCGGCGGCCAGCAGATCAACGCCGACAAGCTGCCCGCGTCCTTCCTGGACTTCGGCACGGCGTCCATCCTCGGCGTGCCGTGGCTGGTGCTGATCGCGGTGCTGGTCCTGGTCGCCGCCGGGATCGTGCTGCGCAGCTACCGCGCCGGGCGCGAGCTGTACGCGATGGGGTCGAGCCCGCAGGCCGCGCAGCTGGCCGGCATCCGCGTCGGCCGCAACACCAGTGCCGCGTTCCTGGTCAGCGGCGCTCTCGCGGGCCTGGCCGGGGTGCTGTTCGCCGCCCGGTTCGGCACCGTGGACGCGGCGGCCGGCACCGGCTACGAGCTCAACGTCGTCGCCGCGGCCGTGGTCGGCGGGGTCGCCGTGTTCGGCGGCAGCGGTTCGGTCTGGGGCGCGGCCCTCGGCGCGCTGCTGCTGACCGTGATCGGCAGCGCCCTGGCGGTGCTCGACATCAACCAGTTCTGGCAGCAGGCGATCGTCGGTGCGCTGATCCTGCTGGCCATCGGCGCCGACCGGCTGGTCGCCGTCCGGGTCGCCAAGGCACTGAAGAAGAGGGATTCCCATGTCTGACCCCGGTAACCGGCTCGGCCGGCTGCTCAGCTGGGACGCCGCCGTCGTGCTCGTGACGGTGATCGTGCTGATCGTCGCTTCGGGTGCCGTGGAGAACTTCGGCACCAGCCGCAACTTCACCTTCCTGCTGCTCGACCTGCTCCCCATCGCGCTGGTCGCGCTGCCGATGACGTTCATCATCGTCACCGGCGAGATCGACCTTTCGGTGGCGAGCACGCTCGGCCTGACGTCGGCGGTGATGGGCTCCCTCTGGGACGCGGGCCTGACGATCGAGACGATCATCCCGCTCTGCGTCCTGCTCGGCGCGGTCCTCGGTGCGCTGAACGGCTTCTTCGTCACCGTGCTGAAACTGCCGTCGCTGGCCGTCACCATCGGCACCCTGGCGCTCTACCGCGGGCTCGCGTTCGTGGTGCTGGGCGACAACGCGGTCGCCGACTTCCCGCGGGCCTACACGAGCTGGGTCACCGGGACGATCGGCGACGGCCCGGTCCCGAACGTGCTGATCCCGCTGGTCGTCGTCGCGCTGGTCTTCGGCGTCGTGCTGCACGCGACCCCGATCGGCCGGGGCGTGTTCGCCGCCGGCGCGGGCGAGCAGGCGGCCCGGTTCGCCGGCATCCGCACCGGACGGCTCAAGTTCTGGCTGTACGTCGTGAGCGGCGCGGTCGCCGGCCTGGCCGGGGTGCTGTGGACGCTGCGGTATTCCAGCGCCCGCGCCGACAACGGCTTCGGCCTCGAACTGGCCGTCGTGGCCGCCGTGCTGCTCGGCGGCGTGTCCATCTTCGGCGGCAAGGGCACCCTGCCGGGCGTGCTCGCCGGGGTGGTCCTGCTGGCCTCGCTGCAGAACGCGCTGCGCCTGCAGGACGTGTCGAACGAGGCGCTCAACATCGTGACCGGCGTGCTCCTGATCGTGTCGGTCCTGCTCCCCAACATCGTGACTTCGGCCCGCACGGCAGTGCGTCGCCGTCGGCAAGCGGTAACTCCGGAAAGGTGACGAAGATGTCCCGACGGTTCCTCACCGGCGCAGTGTCGGCCGGACTGGTGCTGGTCCTGGCCGCGTGCAGCGGCACGACGAAGAACGACAACGCCGGCTCCGGCGCGAGTGAGTCCACCGCCCAGGCGAACCCGAACGCCGCGGCGAAGGAGGGCGTCAAGATGGCGTTCCTGCCCAAGCAGCTCAACAACCCCTACAGCGACATCGAGGTCAGCGGCGGCAAGGAGGCCCTGGCCGAGCTGAAGGGCGAGTACAAGCTGGTCGGGCCGAACGACGCCAGCGCATCGTCGCAGGTCAGCTACATCAACACGCTGATCCAGCAGCAGCAGGACGTCATCGGCATCGCCGCGAACGACCCGAACGCGGTGTGCCCGTCGCTCAACCAGGCCCGCGGCGCCGGCATCAAGATCGTCGCCTTCGACTCCGACGCCGCCAAGGACTGCCGCGACGTCTTCATCAACCAGGCCACCACCCAGGGCATCGGCGAGGCGCTGGCCAAGCAGGCCAAGGACCTCTCCGGCGGCTCCGGCGAGATCGCGGTCCTGTCCGCGACGCCGAACGCCACCAACCAGAACGCCTGGATCGAGGTCCTCAAGAAGGAACTGGCCAAGCCGGAGTACGCGGGCCTGAAGCTGGACAAGATCGCCTACGGCAACGACGACGACCAGAAGTCGTTCCAGGAGGCCCAGGGCCTGCTGCAGTCGTTCCCCAACCTCAAGGTGATCGTCTCGCCGACCACCGTGGGCATCGCGGCGGCCGCGCGGTACGTCAGCTCGTCGAGCTACAAGGGCAAGGTCGCGGTGACCGGGCTGGGCACGCCGAACCAGATGCGCGCCTTCGTCAAGGACGGCACGGTGAAGCAGTTCGCGCTGTGGAACCCGGCCGACATCGGCTACCTCGCCGCCTACGCCGGCGTCGCGCTCAAGTCCGGCCAGATCACCGGCAAGCAGGGCGAGAAGTTCAAGGCGGGCAAGCTCGGCGACTACACGATCGGCGAGAACGGCGAGATCGTGCTCGGCCCGCCGACGACGTTCGACGCGAACAACATCGACAAGTTCAACTTCTGATGCCGCGGTACTGCTTCTGCCTCCAGGTCAAGCCCGACCGCAAGGCCGAGTACGCCGAGCGGCACCGGGCGGTGTGGCCCGAGATGCGGCAGGCCCTGCACGACACCGGCTGGCGCAACTATTCGCTCTTCCTGCGCGAGGACGGCCTGCTGATCGGGTACGTCGAGGCGGACGACCTCGCCGCCGCGCAGGCCGCCATGGCGGAGACCGACGTCAACACCCGCTGGCAGGCGGAGATGGCGGAGTTCTTCACCGGCCTCGACGGTGGCCCGCCGGATGAAGGGTTCCAGCTGCTCGACGAGGTCTTCCACCTCGACGTCCGGGAAGGACAGTGATCGCCATGGGTGATCTGACCGCCGTAAAAGGGGCCCTGCGGACGCAGCGCATCGAGACGCCGTCGTGGGCGTACGCGAACTCGGGCACCCGGTTCAAGGTGTTCCCGCAACCCGGTGTCCCGCGGACGCCGGAGGAGAAGATCGCCGACGCCGCGGTGGTGCACCGGCTCACCGGGGTGGCGCCGAGCGTGGCGCTGCACATTCCGTGGGATCGCGTGGACGACTACACCGCTCTGACCGCGTACGCCCGCGATCTGGGTGTCGAGATCGGCGCGATCAACACGAACGTCTTCCAGGACGAGGACTACAAGCTCGGTTCGGTGACCAACCCGGACGCGGGCATCCGCCGCAAGGCGACCGACCACCTCCTGGAAGCCGTCGACATCATGGACGCGACGGGTTCGCGGGACCTGAAGCTGTGGTTCTCCGACGGTATCAACTACCCGGGTCAGGACGACCTCCGCGACCGGCAGGACCGGCTGGCGGAGGCGCTGCGCGAGACCTACGACCGGCTCGGCGGCCACCAGCGGATGCTGCTGGAGTACAAGCTGTTCGAGCCCGCGTTCTACGCGACCGACGTCCCGGACTGGGGCACGTCCTACGCCCACTGCATCGAGCTGGGGGAGCGGGCGACGGTGTGCATCGACACCGGCCACCACGCCCCGGGGACGAACATCGAGTTCATCGTGGCGTTCCTGCTGCGGGCCGGGAAGCTGGGCGCGTTCGACTTCAACTCCCGCTTCTACGCCGACGACGACCTGATGGTGGGGGCGGCGGACCCGTTCCAGCTGTTCCGGATCATGTACGAGATCGTCCGCGCCGACGCCCTCGACCCGGCGTACGGGATCGCGTTCATGCTCGACCAGTGCCACAACATCGAGGCCAAGATCCCGGCGATCATCCGCTCGGTGATGAACGTCCAGGAAGCCACCGCGAAGGCGCTCCTGGTGGATCGCCCCGCACTGCGCTCGGCCCAGCAGGCGGGCAACGTCCTGGAAGCGAACGCCGTGCTGATGGACGCCTACAACACCGACGTCCGGCCGCTGCTGGCCGAGCTGCGCACCGAAGCCGGGCTCGACCCGGACCCGGTCGCGGCGTACCACCGCAGCGGGTACCAGGAGAAGATCGTGGCCGAGCGCGCCGGCGGCACGCAGGCCGGATGGGGAGCATGACGATGACCGTGCCGGAGCAGCTCATCGCGCGCAGCAACGCGCTCGGGGCCGACCCGCGCAACACGAACTACGCCGGCGGCAACACCTCCGCCAAGGGCGCGGTGACCGACCCGGTCACCGGCTCGCCCACGGTCGTCCTGTGGGTCAAGGGCTCCGGCGGTGACCTCGGCACGCTGACCGAGGCCGGGCTGGCGGTGCTGCGGCTGGACCGGCTGCGTTCCCTGGTCGACGTCTACCCGGGCGTCGAGCGCGAGGACGAGATGGTCGCCGCGTTCGACTACTGCCTGCACGGCCGGGGCGGGGCGGCGCCGTCGATCGACACCGCCATGCACGGCCTGGTCGAGGCTCCGCACGTCGACCACCTGCACCCGGACTCGGGCATCGCGCTGGCCACGGCGGCCGACGGCCCGGCGCTGACCAAGGAGTGCTTCGGCGACCGGGTCGCCTGGGTCGGCTGGCGGCGGCCCGGGTTCCAGCTGGGCCTGGACATCGCCGCGGTGAAGGCGGCCAACCCCCGGGCCATCGGCGTGATCCTCGGCGGCCACGGCATCACCGCGTGGGGCGCCACCTCGGAGGAGTGCGAGCGCAACTCCCTCGAGATCATCCGGACCGCCGAATCCTTCCTGGCCGAGCGGGGCGCGCCGGAGCCGTTCGGGCCGGTCGTCCCCGGCTTCGAGGCTCTTCCCGAAGCCGAACGCCGAGCACGCGCGGCCGCGCTGGCGCCGGTGATCCGCGGCCTGGCCTCCACCGACCGGCGGGTCGTCGGCCACTACACCGACAGCGACGTCGTGCTGGAGTTCCTCTCACGCGAAAAGCTCGCGCCGCTCGCCGCGCTGGGTACGTCCTGCCCGGACCACTTCCTGCGCACCAAGGTCCGGCCCCTGGTGGTGGACCTCCCGGGGACCGCGCCGCTGGAGGACGTCGTCGCGCGGCTGAAGGAACTGCACGCCGAGTACCGCAATGAATACCGCGCCTACTACGAGCGGCACGCCGACGCCGACTCGCCCGCGATGCGCGGCGCCGACCCGGCCATCGTGCTCGTCCCCGGCGTCGGGATGTTCTCCTTCGGCAAGGACAAGCAGACCGCGCGCGTGGCGGGCGAGTTCTACGTCAACGCCATCAACGTCATGCGCGGCGCCGAAGCGGTGTCTACCTACGCGCCGATCCCGGAAAGCGAGAAATTCCGGATCGAATACTGGGCCCTCGAAGAGGCGAAGCTGCAGCGGATGCCGAAGCCAAAACCCCTGGCCGGGCGGATCGCGCTGGTCACGGGCGCGGGTTCGGGCATCGGCAAGGCCATCGCCCGCCGGCTGGCGGCCGAGGGGGCGTGCGTGACGATCGCCGACGTCAACGGCGACGCGGCCGCGGAGGTCGCGGCGGAGATCGGTGGTACGGCCGTCACCGCCGACGTCACCGACGCCGCGGCGGTTCAGGCGGCGATCGACGCCACGGTGCTGGCCTACGGCGGCATCGACCTGGTGGTCAACAACGCCGGGCTGTCCATCTCGAAGCCGCTGCTGGAGACCACCGAACGCGACTGGGACCTCCAGCACGACGTGATGGCCAAGGGCTCGTTCCTGGTGTCCCGGGCCGCGGCGAAGGCGATGGTCGCGCAGGGCATCGGCGGCGACATCGTCTACATCTCGTCGAAGAACTCGGTGTTCGCGGGCCCGAACAACGTGGCCTACGGCGCCGCGAAGGCCGACCAGGCCCACCAGGTCCGGCTCCTGGCCGCCGAACTCGGCGGGCACGGCATCCGGGTCAACGGCGTCAACCCCGACGGCGTCGTCCAGGGCTCCGGCATCTTCGCCGGCGGCTGGGGCGCCCAGCGGGCCGCGGTCTACGGCGTCGAGGAGGCGAAGCTCGGCGAGTTCTACGCCCAGCGGACCATCCTCAAGCGCGAGGTGCTGCCCGAGCACGTCGCCGCCGCGGTGTTCGCCCTCACCGGCGGCGAGCTCACCCACACCACCGGCCTGCACGTGCCGGTGGACGCCGGGGTGGCCGCCGCGTTCCTGCGTTGACGAAAGGACCGATGACCTTGGACCGCATCACCCCGCGCCGCACCCGCGTGGGCCTCGTGTCCGGCGGGCTCGGCGCGTACTGGCCGCAGTTCCCCGCGCTGCTGCCGCAACTGGAGGCGTCGGCCCGGCGCGTTTCGGAGCGGCTGTCCGAAATGGACTGTGAAGTGGTCGACGCCGGGTTCGTCTCCGACGCCCAGCAGGGTGCCGCCGCGGCGGAGGAGCTGCGGGTGGCCGGGTGCGACCTGATCGTCGGCTTCCTGGCGACGTACCTGACGTCGAGCATGCTGGCCCCGGTCGCGCAGCGCTCGGGCGCGCCGGTGCTGCTGCTGAACCTGCAGCCCACCGAGGCGATGGACCACGAGTCCTTCGACACCGGCGCGTGGCTGGCCTACTGCGGCGCCTGCCCGCTGCCGGAGATGGCGAACGCGTTCCGGCGTCTGGGCGTCGAATTCCGCTCGGTGTCCGGATACCTCGAAGACGCGCGGGCGTGGACGCGGATCGAGCGCTGGATCAAGGCCGCCGGGGTGCGGGCGGCGTTGCGGCACGGCCGCCACGGGCTGCTCGGGCACCTCTACCCGGGCATGCTGGACGTCGCCACCGATCCGACCCTCGTGTCGGCCCAGCTCGGCGGGCACGTCGAGATCCTGGAGGTCGACGACCTGCGGGTGCGCGTGGAGAAGGTCACCGACGACGAAACCGCCGCGCGCGTGGCGCTGGCCCGCGAAGTGTTCACTGTGGACGAGTCCGTTGTGGACGAGGACTTCGCCTGGGGTGCCCGGGTGTCGGTGGCCCTCGACCGGCTCGTCGAGGACTTCTCGCTGGATTCCCTGGCCTACTACCACCGCGGCCTCGACGGGGAGACGCACGAGCGGGTCGGCGCCGGGTTCATCCTCGGCGCGTCCCTGCTCACCGCCCGCGGCATCCCGGCGGTCGGCGAGTACGAGCTGCGGACTTCGGTGGCCATGCTGGTCATGGACCGGCTCGGGGCGGGCGGCTCGTTCACCGAGCTGCAGGCGCTGAACTTCCGCGATCGGGTGGTCGAGATGGGCCACGACGGGCCGGCGCACCTCGGGATCAGCGCCCGCAAGCCGCTGCTGCGCGGGCTGGGTGTCTACCACGGCAAGCGCGGCTGGGGCGTGTCGGTCGAGTTCGACGTCAAGCACGGGCCGGTGACGCTGTGCGGCCTCGGCCAGCGCCGCGACGGGACGTTCACGCTCATCGCGGCGGAAGGCACGGTCGTGCCCGGCCCGCTGCTGCGGATCGGCAACACGACCTCCCGCGTCGACTTCGGCTGCGACCCGGGGGAGTGGACCGACGCCTGGTCCGCCAGCGGCATCGCACACCACTGGGCACTCGGCATCGGCCACCGCGTCGCCGAGCTGACGGCGGTCGCGGACCTGCTCGGCCTCGAGCTGACGGTGGTCCGCCCGTGAAGCGAGTCGCGGCCGTCGACCTCGGCGCGTCCAGCGGACGGGTGATGGCCGGGACCGCCGGGCCGTCCCGGCTGGAGGTGGCGGAGGTGCGGCGCTTCGCGAACGGCGGTGTCCGCGCGGGGCCGGTGCTGTACTGGGACATCCTGGGCCTGTACCGGGAGACCCTCGCCGGGATCCGCGAGGCCGGGCGCCTGGACGGCGTCGGCATCGACTCCTGGGCCGTGGACTACGGACTCCTGGACGAGCGCGGCGCGTTGCTGGGCAACCCCGTGCACTACCGTGACTCGCGCACCGACGGGATCACCGTGCCGGTGCCGGATCGGGAACTGTACGACGTCACCGGGTTGCAGCAGCTGCCGTTCAACACGCTGTACCAGTTGGTGGCCGAAGGCGACCGTCTCACCGCGGCGGCGACCGTGCTGCTCATCCCGGACCTGCTGAACTACTGGCTCACCGGTTCGATCGGCGCCGAGCGGACGAACGCGTCGACCACGCAGCTCTACGACGTGCGCGCGCGGACCTGGGCCCGTTCGCTGGCATCCCGGGCCGGCATTCCGCCCCGCCTGCTCCCCCCGCTGCGAGATCCGGGCACGATCGTGGCCGAGGCCCCCGAGCTGTCCGGCGTGCCGGTGATCGCCGTCGCCTCACACGACACGGCGTCCGCCGTGGTCGCGGTGCCCGCGTCGCCGGGGACGAACTTCGCGTACATCTCGTCGGGAACGTGGTCCCTGGCCGGCTTGGAGCTACCGGCACCGGTCTTGAGCGACGAAGCCCTGGCGGCGAACTTCACGAACGAAGGCGGCGTCGACGGCACGATCCGCTTCCTGCGCAACGTGATGGGCCTGTGGGTGCTGTCGGAAACGCTGCGGACGTGGTCCGCATCGGACTTGCCCTCCCTCTTGACGGCGGCTGCCGCCGCACCCGCACTGGCGGCGGTGGTGGACATCGACTCGCCGTCTTTCCTGCCACCGGGCGACATGCCCTCCCGCCTCGCGTCGGCGTGCCGCGCAACGGGCCAGCGTCCACCGGCGGACCGGGCAGCGGTGGTCCGGTGCATCGTCGACAGCCTCGCCTTGGCCCACCGCCGCACAATCCGCGAGGCGGCCCGCATCGCCGGACATCGGGTCGACCTCATCCACCTGGTCGGCGGCGGCGCCCGCAACGAGCTCCTGTGCCAGTCGACGGCGGACGCGTGCGGGGTCCCGGTCCTGGCGGGCCCGGTCGAGGCGGCGGCGCTGGGGAACGTGCTCGTCCAGGCCCGGGCCCTGGGGGAGGACCTGCCGGACCTGGCGGCGATGCGGGCGCTGGTGCGCGAGACGCAGGAAATCCGCCGCTACGAGCCTTCGGGAACCGCGGACTGGGCGGCGGCGGAGGCCCGGCTGGGCGGATGAGCTGGGAGAGCGCTCTCACAGCGTGCTAGAAAGGACGGGTGACGACGCAGCCGCCCACCCTGGAGGACGTCGCGCGGGTCGCCGGGGTCTCGCGCGCCACGGTGTCGCGCGTGGTGAACAGCGTGCGCAACGTCGACCCGAAGCTGCGCGAGACGGTCGAACGGGCCATCGCCGACACCGGGTACGTGCCTAACCGGGCGGCGCGTTCGCTGGTCACCCGGCGCACCGGTGGGATCGCGCTGGTCGTGTCCGAGCCGGAGCGGCACGTCGAGGCGTTCACCGGCGGGGTGTTCGGCGACCCGTTCTTCGGCCGGGTCGTCGAAGGCGTGGTCGCGCACCTGCGCCCGCACGGGCTGCATCCGCTGCTGATGCTCGTCGACAGCGACGAAGAGCGCGAAAAGCTGGTGCCGAAGCTGCGTCAGGAACAGGTCAGCGGCGTCCTGCTGATCTCGCTGCACCCGGCGGAGGACCCGCTGCCACGCATGCTGACCGGCGCGGGCGTCCCCACGGCGTTGTTCGCGCGGCCGGCCCGGCCGGCGCCGGTCTGCTACGTCGACGTCGCCCACCAGGACGGCGCCCGGCTCGCGGCGGAAAGGCTTGTTTCGCGCGGCTGCCGGCGGGTCGCCACGATCGCGGGTCCGGCGGGCACCCCCGCGGGGCAGGACAGGCTGGCCGGGTTCCGCGACGCGATGGCCCGCCACGGCCACGCTTACGTCGCGGTCGCCGAGGGCGACTTCACCGAGCGGGGCGGCGAGCGCGCGATGGAGCACCTGCTCGCCGAGGAGCCCGCGCTCGACGGGCTGTTCGTGGCCAACGACCTGATGGCCTACGGCGCGCTGACGGTCCTGCGCGAGGCGGGCAAGCGCGTCCCGGGCGACGTGGCGGTGGTGGGCTTCGACGACAGCCGTGTCGCGCTCAGCTGCCGCCCCCGGCTCACGACGGTCCGCCAGCCGGTCGAGGAGATGGGCGCGGCGATGGCCCGGATGGTGCTCGACCGGATGGCCGATCCGGCCCTGCGCGCGGAGTCGGTGATCTTCGACCCGGAGCTCGTGGTCCGCGACTCGGCCTGACCGGTACGAGGAGCGGCTGCGCCGGGTGCTGGTCGGCTCGGGCACCACGCTGCTCAATCTCGTCCACCACCTGACCCTCGCCGAACGGGTCTGGTTCGGCCACCACATCGCGGGCGGCCCGGACCCCGGTGACGTCGGAGTGACCGTCCCGGACGGGGTGACCGGCCGCTGATCTGTCCGGGACAAGTTCCGCTCAGTGGTCTGGACATCGGCGGACGTGCTGTGCTCAGCTTTCCAACGTTGTAACGCCGCCGAGTCCCCTTCACCGGAACGGAGTTCCGCCGTGCGGACCAGAACAGCGAGAACCATCCGGCGGGCTTGCGCGCTCGCCGTCACCGGGGCCGCCGTCGCCGCGGTGACCGTAGCGACGCCCGCCGTGGCCGGGCCCGCGCGCCAGACCGTCACCGCCGGCAACGCCCGCTTCCAGGTGCTGTCGCCGACCCTGATCCGCACCGAGTACGCGGGCGACGGCCGGTTCACCGACGCCGCCACCTTCAACGCCGTCGGCCGCGGCGCCTTCACGCCGACGTCGTACACCAGCACGGTGACCGGCGGCGTCCTCACCATCCGGACGAGCGCCGCGACCTTGACCTACCGGCTGAACTCCGGCCCGTTCGACGGCGGCAACCTGGAAATCCGCACGAACACGGCGCTTGCGGCCCCCTGGCACCACCTGACCTGCGCGGTCGGCGCCCGCTGCGAGGCCGAGGACCTCACGGCCGACGGGCTCGGCGTCGCCACCGACCACACCGGCTACACCGGCGAAGGCTTCCTCGCCGGCTTCGAGAGCACCGGCAACTCGGTGACCGCGGACGTCCTCGCGCCGGCCGCCGGGACGTACTCGCTCACCGCGCGCTACGCCAACGGCCAGGGCGGCGACGGCCAGCATGTCACCCGCACGCTCAGCGTGAGCGTCGACGGCGGCGCGGCGCAGAAGCTCACCCTGCCCGTGACGGCCGACTGGAACGCCTGGGGCCTGGCCTCGGTCCCGGTCACCCTCGGCGCCGGCCACCACAGCGTCCGGATCGAGCGGGCCGCCGCCGATTCCGGCAACGTCAACCTCGACGGCCTGGCCGTCCTGACCTCGGGAGCGGCCTTCCCGCCGGCGTCGGCGCGCGCGTTCTCCGGCTGCCCCACCGGCGTGAGCTGCGAGGCCGAAGCCGGGCTCCGCGCGGGTTCCGCCGTCGTCGCGACCGACCACACCGGGTACGCCGGGCGCGGGTTCGTCGCCGAGCTCAACCGCGGCTCGACGCTGACCCACCGCGTCGCCGACGTGGCCGCCGACGGCACGTACCTGCTGCACGTCCGCTACGCCAACGGCACCGGCGGCGACGGCCGCCACGAAACGCGGACCGCGGCCGTCACCGCGAACGGCGTCACGCGCACCCTGACCCTGCCGATCACCGACAGCTGGGACGCGTGGAAGAGCGCGTCCGTGCCGGTCGACCTGAAGGCGGGCACCAACGACGTCGTCCTCGGCTGCCCCGAGGACACCAGCTGCCACGTCAACGTCGACACCGTCGCCGTCACCGCGGCCGGGGGCACGGCGCCGGCGCCGCACCTCGCGCTCGGCGGCTACCGGCGTGGCCTCGACGGCGTCAACGGCGACAACGGCGCGCCGTCGACCACCGAAGGCCTGCTGCACCAGGACGGCTGGTATCTGCTCGACGACACCCCTTCCGCGCTGTACGACACGCGCACGCGCGCGGTGACGCAGCGGCCGTCCCACGGCGGAAGCCCCTACCAGGACGGCTACCTCTTCGCCTTCGGCCACGACTACAAGGCCGGGCTGCGCGACCTGGCGACCCTGACCGGGCCGCCGCAGCTGCTGCCGCGCTGGGCCTACGGCGTCTGGTACTCCGAGTACATCGACCGCACCGCGGCCGACTACCGGGACAAGATCCTGCCGCGGTTCCGCAGCGAAGGCGTCCCGCTGGACGTGCTGGTCACCGACACCGACTTCAAGGCGCCGGACACCTGGAACGGCTGGCAGTTCGACACCACGAAGTTCCCCGACCCGGCCGGCTTCTTCGCCTGGTCGAAGGCCCAGGGCCTGCACAACAACCTCAACATCCACCCCAGCATCATGGGCTCGGACCCGCAGTTCGCCCGCGCCCAGGCGACGGCGAAGGGCAAGCTGGCGAAGTCGAACTGCGGCACCGACTGCTACGTCTTCGACTGGGGCGACCCGGACCAGCTCAAGGCCTACCTCGACCTGCACGCCGGGATGATGCAGCAGGGCAACGACTTCTGGTGGCTCGACTGGTGCTGCGACGCCTCCCGCTCGAGCCTGCCCGGCGTCACCCCGGACGCCTGGATCAACCAGCAGTACGCCGACCTCGCAGCCCCCGCGACCGGCCGCGGGTTCGTCATCTCGCGGGCGTACGGGTCGCTGCAGGCGGGCGGCTACGGCGGCCCGACCGGGCTGGCGACCGGGCCGTGGGCCGACAAGCGCAGCACGCTGCACTTCACCGGCGACACGTCCTCGACGTGGGGCACGTTGCGCCTGGAGATCGGCATCACGCCGGCGGAATCGGCGGCGACGGGCATGTCGGCGATCAGCCACGACATCGGCGGCCACAACGACACGACGGGCCTGCGCGGCAGCGAGACCTACACCTCCGGCGGCCAGCAGCGCCAGACGGTCAAGCTGCCGGACGACCTGTACGCGCGCTGGGTGCAGCTCGGCACGTTCCAGCCGATCGACCGCCTGCACAGCAACCACAGCGACCGGCTGCCCTGGCAGTACGGCGACGCGGCGAAGGCGTCGGCGACGAAGTTCCTGAACCTGCGCGAGAACCTGGTTCCCTACACGTACACGCTGGCCCAGGAAGCCGCGACGACCGGCGTTCCGGTGGTCCGGCCGACGTACCTGGAGTACCCGGAGGAGCCCGGCGCGTACGCGGCGGCCCAAAGCGAGTACTTCTACGGGCCGGACATGCTGGTGGCGCCGGTGACCTCGCCGGGCACGTCGGCGACGACGCCGGTCTGGTTCCCGCCGGGGCAGTGGACGGACTACTTCACCGGCAAGACCTACGCGGGCGGGACCACCCAGCAGGTCACCTCCGACCTGGGCACGATGCCGGTGTTCCTGCGCGCGGGCGGCATCACGGTGACCCGGACGGCGGACGTCGCCAACGACGTCCAGAACCCGCTGAACCGGGCGACGGTGACGGTGGCGCCCGGCGGTTCCGGGACGTTCTCGCTGTACGAGGACAACGGCGTGTCGTCGGCGCGCTCGGCGTCGACGAAGATCACCTACAGCGAGCGCGCCGGGGCGCACACGGTGACGGTGGCTCCCGCGCAGGGCTCGTTCCGGGTGGCACCCCGCGAGTGGACGGTGAAGTTCGTCGGCGTCGCGGCGGCTCCGAGCCGGGTGAAGGTGGGCAGCGGCTGGGCGCCTTCGTCGGCGTGGAAGTGGGACGCGGCGACAAAGACGCTGACGGTGACCGCGCCGGCCCGGCCGGGGCACGGCCCGGTGACCGTCACGTACTGAGCCCCCGGCGGGCGGAGCCGGATATGCCGTCGAGGCCACGGATCACCGTGGCCTCGACGGCCTCAGGCCAGCAGCGCGGCTTCCTTCGCGGCCTCGGCCCCGACGTCCCGCGCCAGCTCGCGCGTCTGCGCGTCCGCGCCGTTGGCCTGTTCGCCGCCGGCCAGCACGACGAGCTGAGCGGCGTGCGCCCGCAACAGCGCGATCAGCCGCCGGTCGAACGCGGCGTCCCGTTCGCTGCGCAACGCGACCAGATCGGCCGCCGTGACCATGCCCGGCATCCGGTGTCCACTGTGGACATCGCTGGCCGGTAGCCCGGCCCGGTCGCGGACGGCCCGGAGACGGCCCAGCAATCGTTCCTGCGGACCGGTGATCTCGCCGGCCGCCGACCGGACCCGCGTGCTCGCGGTGTGGTCCGGGGCCAGCCGGGCCGCCGCCAGTGCGTTCTCCGTCATCGGCACCACCAGCTGCAGCCAGGCCACGTCGGTCGGGTTGACGGCCGCCGCGGGAGCGGGGCCGGTGGTGGCGGCGCAACCGCCCATGATCAGCGCCACCACCACCGCCCCCAGGACCCTCACGGACGGCCGGGCAGCCGGTAGTTCGGTCCGAGCACGCTGCCGCGATCGGGCTTGTACAGGTCGAACCCGCGCGGGTCGCACTGCAGGCCGCCGTTGATGCAGTGCTTCACCAGCGCCGCGAGCGTCTCGGGATCCCACGCGTTGAAGAAGTCGTAGTGCCACGAGTACCCGCGTCCGCTGGCCAGGTGCACGCCGGACATGTCGCCGCTCACCGGGAACGCCATCTTGAACTCGAGCATCGGTACGGCCACCGGGTGATCGGCCGGGCACGTCAGCGTCGCCCGGTCCGGGTAGGCCAGGTGGCTCTTGTGATCGGCCGAGTCCAGGTGGACGCCGTCCCAGCAGCTCGGCGCCTGGTAGCGGATGTTGAGCTGGCTGCCGGCCACGCACCGGACGGGGACGTCCCAGTTGTGGAAGCTGTCGCCGCATTCCCAGCCTTCGACCGCGCCGGGCGCGTGCTGGAACTCGTCCTGTGTCGCCGTCACGCTCCCGGCGACGTACCGCAGGCCGGGTGGGAACGGCACCACCTTCGTGTAGTCGAGGATGCCGGACTTGTAGTAGACGACCTGCGCGAAGTTCGGCAGCACCACCTGGTTCCCGTTGTAGACGGTCGGGAACCAGTACGCGGACAGGTCGTCCGGGGTCACGCAGGTCGTGTTGCCGACCCCCGCGGCCTGCAGGGACGACAGCGTGGTGGCCGCGTTCGTGGTCTTGTTGCCGAGGAACGTGTGGTCGTGCGAGGCGCCGGGCAGCCCGGGGAAGACGATCGGGTCGTCCGGCTGGTGGTGGCTCGGGGAGCAGTTGACCTGGAACTCGTGGTGGGTCACCAGGTCGTCGGCCCCGGCGGGCGACCAGGTGGCCGCGGTCAGGAAGGCGCCTGCCAGCACGGTGGCGGCGGTGCAGGCGAGGAGCGCGGCTTTCGTTGCCAAGGGTCCTCCACGGTGAGGGTGCCAAGGATGGGAGAGCGCTCTCCCGCAGCATGCGCGTCCGGCCGCCGGGCTGTCAAGGAGTACCCGGTTCCTCGACCGGACAGCCATTGTCGGGTTTGCCGGCGATCCTTGACAACGCCGGGGCCGCGGGCGAACCATCGAGCCCACCGGAGAGCGCTCTCCAAGCGCCGTCTGCCTGTCGTACGGGAGTCATCGTGGACCGACCGTCGCTCCGCCGCGCCGTCCTGCCGCTGGTGGTCCTGCTGGTGCTGGGCCTGCTCGCCGGCCCGTCTCCGGCGCACGCCGCCACCCTGCTTTCGCAAGGCAGGCCCGCGACCGCATCGACCAGCGAAGGGGCGGGCACGCCGGCGTCGGCGGCCGTCGACGGCGATCCCCGCACCCGCTGGGCGAGCGCCTGGAGCGATCCGCAGTGGCTGCAGGTCGACCTCGGCGTTCCGGCCGACCTCAGCGAGGTCACGCTGAACTGGGAGGCCGCCTACGCGACGGCCTACGAAATCCAGGTCTCCGACGACGCTGGTACCTGGCGGACTGTAGCCAGCACGACGACGGCGACCGGCGGGGTGCAGACTCTCGCCGTCACCGGGCACGGCCGCTACGTCCGCCTCTACGGGACCCATCGCGTCGGCGGCTACGGCTACTCGCTGTGGGAGTTCCAGGTCAGCGGCACCCCGGCGGCGGGCTCCGGGGGCACGCGGGTGACCGGCACGCAGGGCAACTGGCAGCTGACGGTCGACGGGACACCGTGGACCGTGCGCGGCTTGACCTGGGGCCCGCCGGCCGGCGAAGCGGCGGCGCGGATGCCCGAGCTGCACGCGATCGGCGTCAACACGGTCCGCACCTGGGGCACCGACGCCACCTCCCGGCCGCTGTTCGACGCCGCGGCGGCCAACGGCATCAAGGTGGTCGCCGGGTTCTGGCTGCAACCCGGGGGCGGCCCGGGCAGCGGCGGCTGTGTCGACTACACGACCGATACCGCGTACAAGAACACGATGCTCGCCGAGATCCGGAACTGGGTGACCACCTACCGGGCGCACCCCGGTGTGCTGCTGTGGAACGTCGGGAACGAGTCGATCCTCGGGATGCAGAACTGCTACTCCGGCACCCAGCTGGAGCAGAACCGGATCGCCTACACGCGCTTCGTCGACCAGGCCGCGCAGGCGATCCACGCGATCGACGCGAACCACCCGGTCACCTCGACCGACGCCTGGACCGGCGCGTGGCCGTACTACAAGGCGTATGCGCCGAATCTCGACCTGTACGCGGTGAACTCCTACGCCCACGTCTGCCAGGTGAAGCAGGACTGGCTCGCGGGCGGGTACACCAAGCCGTACCTCATCACCGAGACCGGCCCGCCCGGCGAATGGGAGGTGCCGAACGACGGCAACGGCGTGCCGGCCGAGCCGTCCGACCAGCAGAAGCGCGACGGCTACGGCACCGCGTGGAACTGCGTGCTGGCCCACCCCGGCGTGGCGCTCGGAGCCACGCTCTTCCACTACGGCACCGAGGGCGACTTCGGCGGCGTCTGGTTCAACATCACCACGGGCGGCGAGAAGCGGCTGTCGTGGTACGCCGTCCGCAAGCTCTACAGTGGACAGACCGGAGGCAACACGCCACCGGTGATCGCGTCGATGAACCTCAGCCGCAGCGGCGACGTCCCGGCGGGCGGCACCTTCACGGCGACGGCCGCGGTGTCCGATCCGGACGGTGACCCGATCACCTACACCATGGGGTACAACAGCAAGTATCTGAACAACGCGTCCGGCCTGATCCCGGCGCCGTTCACCGGGAGCGGGACGTTCACCGTCACGGCGCCGCAGCAGCCGGGTGTGTGGAAGCTGTACCTCTACGCCCGGGACGGCCACGGCAACGTCGGGATCGAGACGCGCTCACTGCGGGTCGTCTGAGGCGAACACCGCCGCGGTCACGGCCCGGGCCGCGGTGCGGTCGCCGAGCAGATCGGTGTTGTCGGCGAACTGGTCGACGGCGCCGGCGAGCGGACGGCCGCGCAGTCCGGCGTCGCTGATGCCGTCGGCGAGCGCTCGGCTGAACCGGTCGGCGTGCAGGACCTGGAACGGCCGGTCGTGGTAGGGACGCGTGCGGGGGTCGACCGGCTCGGTGAGCCCGAGCCGGTTGTGCAGCCCGGCGACCGCCGAATAGGCCGTGGCGAGGTGGGCTTCCCGGCTCCGCCAGGTCGTGGCCGAGAGCGCTCCGGCCAGTGCCGGCGTGACCGCGGCGGCGAACGGGAGCCGGGCGAACGCGCTGCCGAGCCACTTGCTGTAGGGCGGATAGCGGCGGTGCACCAGCAGGCTCAGCCGCATGAGGTCGCGCACGAGGCGCGCGGCGACGACGGCCGAGCCGAGTTCGTCGCCGACTTCCCCGCACCGCCCGACGAACGCCTCTTCCTGGGAGATCCGCTGCCACTGGGCGGCCAGGACGTAGCGCCAGACCTGGTCCGGGTACCAGGCGAGCCGCGAACGGACGGAGGCGAGTTCCCCGGCCGGGTCGTGGAAGACGGCGCCGGCGGTGAGCTCGGCCAAGGTCTGGGTGGGGGTGGCGAGCCAGTCCCGGGTGGTGACCCCTCGGCGCGGATCGAAACCGAGGTGACCGGTGAGCCACTCGCCGAGGGTGGTCACGTCGACGCGGTGGAAGACCGGCCCGTCGGTGAGGGCCATGTGGCGGACGTGGGGGTGGTCGGTGGGGGCGAAGTTCGTGGGGTAGCCGTGGAACGTCTTGGGCAGCTTCAGGCTCAGCGCTTCGGCGACGTCCCGGCCGGCGTCCCGGTGGGTCAGGAAGATCTGCAGGCGCGGCCCCCACTCGTGATCGGCGGACCGGGCGGTGTCGAAGCCGAGGACTTCCGAGCCGGTGCCGATCCGCGCGGCCGTGTGGGGCAGGTCCCCGAGCAGCGGCCGCACGGCCTCGTCGTAGAAGAGGCGCGACAGTTCGAGTCCGGGGAGGAACGAGGGGGCCATGACCGGCATGGTGCCGCGCTCGGGCGAGGGCGGCGACCGGATTTCGTGGTGGCCCCCCAGTGCAGGGGACCACCACGGCGTCACCCTTCGGAGAGGCAGAAGAGGTGCCCCTCGGGGTCCTGCAGGACGACCCAGTCGCCGCCGCCGGGCTGGAAGTCCGGCTTGGTGGCACCGAGCGCCAGGAACTCCTCGGTGGCGGTGGCGAGGTCGCCGACCCGGAGGTCGAGGTGGGCGTGCTTGGCGTCGTCCGGCCAGCCGGGGCCGCGGTAGCCCGCGACGCGCTGGAAGCCGAGGCCGACCGGGCCGCCGCCGAGCTGGACGGTGTCTTCGTCTTCGTAGGTGACCTCCCAGCCGAGCGCCTTGCCGTAGAAGGCGGAGAGCGCGGCCGGATCGGCGCAGTCGAGGACGACGGTGGTGAGTTCTGCGGGCACGGATGGCTCCTTTCGTCGTGCGGCAGCCTGCCCGCCGTCACCCGGTGCGGTCTTGAAGATCCTTGCGGGCCGGAAACTGTCGTACCCCCGGCGTACCGTCCGGGACGTGCGTGAAGCAGTCGAAGTCGTGGCCGGCGCCGGGTACTCGGTGAGCGTGGTCCGGTGCGCCGACGACCACACCGGCTGGTCGCCGGCGGAGGTGTCGTCCGGCCACCGGATGGTGCTCGTGCGCCGAGGCCGGTTCCGCCGCCGGGTCCGCGGACGGGCGGCGGACGCCGACCCGACGGCGGCGTACCTGGCGGCCCCGGGCGACGAAGAGCGTTTCGCACACCCGGCGGGCGGAGACGTCTGCACGTCGGTGGAGTTCGGGTCGCCGTTGTGGCACCGCCTCGCGGGAGAGAGGGAGTTGCCACCGACGGTGTACGTGGACGGCGCGCTCGAGCTGGCCCACCGGCGCGTGGTGGCGTCGGCGGCCGACCCGGACTACGCGCTGGCGGAGCAGCTCCTGGTGTTGGTGGGAGGGGCGATCGGGCGATCACCGCGGCGGTCTTCGGCAGACGACGGCGCGTTGGTGGCCCGAGCCCGCGAGGCGATCGTGGCGGACGACCCCTCGGCGGCGGGATTGTTCTCGCTGGCGGAGTCGCTGGGGGTGTCGCCGTACCGGTTGAGCCGGGCGTTCCCGAGGGAGGTGGGAGTTTCGCTGACGCGGTACCGGAATCGGGTCCGGGTCGGCCGCGCGCTGGAGAGGTTGGAGGCGGGGGAGCGGGAGCTGGCGAGGCTGGCGGCCGAGCTGGGGTTCGCCGACCAGGCGCACTTGACCCGGACGGTGCGC
Source organism: Amycolatopsis sp. NPDC003731 (assembly GCF_053586895.1). NCBI lineage: Bacteria > Bacillati > Actinomycetota > Actinomycetes > Pseudonocardiales > Pseudonocardiaceae > Amycolatopsis > Amycolatopsis sp. NPDC003731. The sequence continues at coordinate 56,666 of NZ_JBSFNC010000033.1, forward strand.
GAGCACGCGGGGGCGCCACCGGGCGCGGTGCGCCGGCTGTTGGCGGGATGAGGCCGCGGTCGGGGATCTGCGGGGTGCGGTGGTCGGCCCGGGTGAGGCCGGTTCGAGGATCTGCGGGGTGGGTGGTCGGGCGGGGTGCTGCCGGGTGGAGAGCTGCGCTCGGTGCGCTGATCGAGCGGGGTGAGGCCGGCCCGGGGAGATGCGCTCGGTGCGCTGTCGTTCAGCCGCCAGGGTCCCGCAACCTGCGGTCGCCGGTCGCCGCAACGTGCGGTCGCCGGTCGCCGAAACGTGGCAGCCGCCGGGCTCCCGCAACCTGCGGCCGCCGGTCGCCGGTCGCCGCAACCTGCGGCCGCCGGGCCCCCCGCAGCGCGCATCCGCGGGGCCCCACTGCGCCAAGGTGGCCGATCACTTCGGCCGGGCGGCCCTGGTCCGCACAATGCGCGGCACCCCGCGAACCCCCGTGGCCCGGCCGCGTCGCGAGCGGGCCGCCCCGGACACGAAGCGGGGCGGCGCGGCGGGCGGGTTAGGCGCGTGGCCACCCCCAGCGGCCACGTGAGTCACCCGTGGGCCGCTGCGCCACCCCGGGCCGGTGTCACGTTTCCGAAACACCGGACAGGCGTATCGTAGTCTTTCCGGCACAGGATGTGTCAAGTTTTCGGAACAGCTACGCTGACCGGTGTCACGTTTCATGTCTGCAGGTGGTGTGTGGTGAGCGAAGAGCGCAGTTTCGCCGAACGGCTGGCGCACCTGATCGCGACCGTGCACCCGCCGGACCGCAAGCCGTACTCCTACCGGGAGATCGCGCACGGCGTCGCGGAGCAGACCGGCGTCACGATGTCGGCCACGCACGTCCAGCAGCTCGCCGTCGGCGCGCGCAAGGACCCCAAGCGCTCGCACATCCAGGCGCTCGCCCAGTTCTTCGGCGTGCCCGTCACGTACTTCTTCGACGACGGCGTCGCCGGCCAGGTCGACCAGCAGGTCGAGGACGTCGTCGCCTGGCGCGACGACGAGGCGCGGAACCTGGCGCAACGAGCCATGCGGCTCTCGCCGCGCGACCGGGAGACCGTCACGGCGCTGCTGGACCAGCTCAGCAGCTACGACGACACCCGCCGGCGCACCGGCCGGCGGCGGAAGCCGGAGTGACCGCCGCCGGCTCGGCTACGATGACCCGGTCCGTGTTCGCGCCCCGGTGCACCCGGCTGGCGCCCGGTGACCAGGGAGGACCCATCGACGAGCCCGGCCTGCCGGCCCTCCGCGACCGGGCACGCGAGCGCGTGCGGACGGTGCTCGCCGCCGTCCCGCTGCCGCGGCCGTGGTCGATGAACGCCTGGGTCGACGGCCTCGAGCGGTGGCGCGGCCGCGAGATCGACCTCGTCCCGATCGCCTACCGGCCGGGCCAGCCGTCCGGCGCGTGGCAGGCCCGCCCGGACTACGACCTGATCGCCTACACCGAGCACACGTCGGCGCTGCACCAGGACCACATCATCGCCCACGAGCTCGCCCACATGCTGTGCGCGCACACCGGGACCTGCCTGATGTCGGAGGCCGAAGCCGCCGAGCTCGCCCCGGACCTGGCGCCGCGGGCGTTGTCGCACCTGCTCACGCGCGTCACGACCGGGACCGACGAGTACGAAGCCGAGCTGATCGCCGTCCTGCTGATGAGCGCGGCGACGAGCGAGCCACCCGCCGTTCAGCCGGGCGCGTCCGGCCGAGCGGCGGACCAGGCTAGGCGGCTGGCGGCACTCCTGGGATAGTCGCGTTCCGTGATCGACATACTTTTCGTCGGGGTCGGGCTCTTCGCGCTGTTCGCCGGAATCTGGCGCGCGGCCCGCGCCCGGCGCACCGGCGCGGGCGCGGGCTTGGCCGTCTCGCTCATCGCGCTGGGCGCGGCGTTCTGCTTCCTGTCGAACCGGGCCCAGCAGTTCGAGAGCGAGCTCTACCCGAGCCTCGGCCGGCTGTTGTCGAACCTGGCGACGATGGTCGCGGCGTACGGCATCGGCCTGACGGTCGCGGAGATCAGCGGCACCCGCGACCGCGGCCGCCGCACCCGGCTCGTCGCGCTCGGCGTCGCGCTGACGGTGCTCGTGGTGACGTTCTTCAGCACCCCGGACCTGCCGCGCGGCATCGGCGTGTTCGACGACCTGTACCGCACCCACCCGACGCTGGTGGTCTACGTCTTCACCTACACGGTCTACCTGGGCTTCGCGGTCCTCGACATCGGTTTCATGGCGGCGGTGACGATCCGGGCGAGCGGGGGTGCGCTGCGTGCCGGGCTGGCGCTGTTGCTGCTGGCGTCGGGCTTCGCGGTCGCCTACCTGGCCGGGAAGGTGGTCGGGACCCTTCGCGCGCTGCAGGCCGAGCACCCGGTCAAGGCGCTGTGCCGCGGGCCGTTCTCGACGCTGCCGTGCGCTCTGGACGTGGGGTTCCCGGCGGTGTCGGTGCTGCTGATCGTGGTGGGCCTGACGATCCCGGCGGTGCCCGGCTTGGTGGCCGCGCGCCGCGACGCCCGGACGCTCCGCCTGCTCCGGCCCTTGCGCGCCCACCTGACGCGGCGGTTCCCGGAGATCACGCGCATCGATCCGGCGGGGGAGTCCCGCCGAGAACGCCTGCTGACGGCGATGAGCGAGACCAACGACGGCTTGATCCTCGCGGGCGTGACCCCGGACGTCCCACCCGCGACGGCGGCCAGGCTGGTACGCGACCTCCCGGACGAGCCGTCCGAGACCGAGCCGCCCACCGCGGCAGCGGAACCGTTCGCCGCGGACGTCGCCCGCCTGCGCGCCATCGCCCGCGCCTACCGGAGCCTGGAGGGGACACCGGCGCCCGAAGCCACCGGCCGGTGACCGGCGTTACCCGCCGAACGGTGCCTCCAGCCGCAGTTCCCAGCCACGATCGGTCATCGCCACCATCTGGAGCCCCTCGGCGCGATCGGTCAGCGGCAGCAGTGGCCGTACTCCGGCGGCGACCTGGGCGAGCGCCTCGTCCGAGCCGCCCATCGCGACCGTCAAGTGCGCGGCGGGGCGCGGACCGAACCGGCCCCCGTAAGGCAGCACCGAAGGCCACCGAGCACAAACCGCATCGGTAACAGGCTGCAAGTCCGGAGCGGCAAGGGCCACGAAACCCGGCGCCACGACCAGGTCCGCCAGCTTCACGTCCGGGGGAGAGACGGCGGCCGCCAGCGAGCGTACCTCCGCCAGGACCGAGCCGGTCAGCGACGCGTCCGGCAAGAAGGGGTACAGCGCCGTCACGTGGGCGTGCAAGCCGGGACGGACCAATCCGGGGTCGACCCGCCGGGCCACGGCCAGCGCCGGCTCGGCAGCGGGCAACACCATCACGAGCGCGGTGGTTCCGACGGAAGGCACCCGTGCATCATGGCACTCAGGCGACCGCCGCCTCCGGGAAGCGGCCCGAACGCGCCAGCGCCAAGCTTCGCCGGCACAACGCCACCAGCTCCTGGTTGGCCCGGCTGTGCGGGACCTCCCGGCACAGTCCGCACCGGATCGTCACCTCGCCCGCAAGCTCGTCGACCGCCACCAGGGCCTGGTGATCGCAGCGACGGCACCAGCGGTACCCGATCGCCGGGTTCGTGTGCACCGGTGAGGCCACGCAGTCGTGGAGCCAGCGGCGGTGCGTCCGGCACGTCACGCGGTCCGTCGGATCCAGGCCGCCGGCGTCCTCCACCCCGTCCTCCTGCGCCAGCGTGGCCGCCAGCAGCGGATGGCGCGGTGCCGCCGGGCGGTCTTCCGGGCTCGATGTGGCCCACGCGTGGTGGTCGCCGCATCGGCACTTGTCGGTCATGTCGCCCCCAGTCTCCGGGTCGTTCGCTGCCTCGAGTGTGAGCGGGGCGACAGAACACCGGCAACCGGAGAAACGCGGACTTCGACCGGCGGCACGTCACCCGCGGCAGGCGGACGAGCGGACTTCGGCGCGCGGATATGCGAACATATGTTCTATGACCGACGAGGGGCCCATCCTGCACGCCGACCTCGACTCGTTCTACGCCTCCGTCGAACAGCGCGACGATCCGGCGCTCAAGGGCCGGCCCGTGATCGTCGGCGGCGGGGTCGTGCTCGCCGCGAGTTACGAGGCCAAGGCCTATGGCGTGCGCACCGCGATGGGCGGCGCGCAGGCCCGCCGGCTGTGCTCGCACGCCGTCGTCGTGCGCCCGCGCATGTCCGCGTACGTGGCCGCCAGCCGGGCGGTGTTCGACGTCTTCCACGACACCACACCGTGGGTCGAAGGCATCTCGATCGACGAGGCGTTCCTCGACGTCGGAGGGTTGAGCAGGATCGGCGGGCGGCCGAGCCACGTCGCCGAACGGCTGCGCGCGGCCGTCGCCGAGCGGGCCGGGCTGCCGATCACCGTCGGGGTGGCGCGGACGAAGTTCCTCGCCAAGGTCGCCAGCCGGGTCGCCAAGCCCGACGGCCTGCTCGTCGTCCCGCACGACGGCGAGCTCGAGTTCCTGCACCCGCTGCCGGTTTCGGCGCTCTGGGGCGTCGGCAAGGTCACCGCCGAGAAGCTGCGGGCGCGCGGGATCACCACCGTCGGCCAGCTGGCCGCGTCCGAGCACGTCGACCTCGTCGGGCTGCTCGGCCGGGGCGCCGGGGCGCACCTGCACGACCTGGCGCACAACGAAGACCCGCGCCGGGTCGAGATCGGGGTGCGGCGGCGCTCGATCGGCGCCCAGCGGGCACTCGGGCGCGGCAGGCGGACCCCGGCCGAGCTCGACGTCGTGCTGGTGGCGCTCGTCGACCGGATCGCCCGCCGGCTGCGCGCCGCCCGCCGCGTCTGCCGGACCGTGACGATCCGGCTGCGCTTCGCCGACTTCTCGCGCGCCACCCGCTCGCACACGCTCACCGACCCGACCGCCGGCACCGGCGTGCTGCTCGACGCCGCCCGCGAACTGCTCGTCGCCGCGCTGCCCTTGATCGCCGACCGCGGGATCACCCTGCTGGGCGCGGCGCTGTCCAACCTGGCCGACGACAACCCGTTCCAGCCGGCGTTGCCGTTCGAACGGCAGCGGGCGACCGAGCTCGACACCGCGTTGGACGCGGTGCGCGACCGCTTCGGGAAGGCCGCCGTCACCCGCGCGGTGCTGCTCGGCCGCCCGGACGACCTCGAAATGCCGATGCTCCCGGACTGAGGCGTCAGCCGGGCCGGCCCGGAATGCGCGCGTGCGTCAGCGCGGAAAGCGCGGCGGGCCGCAGCGCATCGGTGCGGCGCCACAACCGCGCGTCGACGCTCTCCCGCTGTCCCGCCTGTTCGACGACGTCGAAACCGGCGTCGCGCAAGAGCTCGGCCAAGGCCGCGGGGGAGAGGAAGGTGTGCCACGGCTCACCCTGCTCGGCGACCACCGGCCCGACGGCTTCGGCGTAGCCGTTCCCGGCCGCGTCGCGCAGTTCCGCGGGCAGCAGGTGATCGGCCACGATTTCCGATCCCGGCGCGAATCCGCCGAGCTCCCGCAAAGCCGCGGCAATCGCCGTTCGGGTCAGGTACATGGTGACACCGAGCCAGCTGACGAACACGGGGCGAAACGGGTCGAGTCCACTCTGGACGAGCCGTTCCCGCAGCGGTTCGGCTTCGAAGTCGACCGGGACGAAGGTGACCGAAGCCGGTTCGGCGACGCCGGCGGCGGCCAGCAGTTCCCGTTTGGCCGACTGGGTCGCCGGATGGTCGACCTCGAACACCCGGAATCGTCGCGCCGTGGTCCGATACGCGAACGAATCGAGCCCGGCGCCGAGAATCACATACTGGTCTATACCGGAATTGCCACGCATCAGGCGCGCTTCGGCGAACCGGCTCCGGCAGACCGCTTCGGCGCGGGCACCGGCCAGGATCGGGTGGGTACCGTGGAGCCGGTGGTAGGCCAGGAGTTCCTCGGCACGGCCCCCGAGCAGGCGCGCCGCGAAGGTGTCGGAGAAGATGTACGGTTCGGTGTCGACGAGCAAATGTGCCGCACGCGCGGCGGCGGCCGTGAAGGCGGTCCGGCTGGCGCGGGGAGCATTAGCGGAAAGCTCGGCAAGGTTCATGCCGCCACGGTACCGATTCGATTTCGAGCATATCACAAAATTGAATAGCAGACAAGATGACGAGCATTTCGGCTCGGTTGCGGTCACTCTGGACGCGGACGACCCGTTCGCCGCAGCGGCCATTGTGGACGCTTCCGGGTGTCGCGCGTGCCGGGCCTGATTCGACACGTTAGGGTCAGTCCGACCGTGTTCTGGAGAAGATGAGGAACGACGAATCATGGCGCAACGGGTCCAGGTCCAGATGGTGGACGACCTCGACGGCAGCGAGGCTTCGCAGACCGTCCCCTTCAGCCTCGACGGCGTGACGTACGAGATCGACCTGTCCGAGGAGAACGCCTCCGCGCTGCGGGACGAACTGGCTCGCTACGTCGCCGCCGCGCGGCGCATCGGCGGCCGCAAGGTCCGCCTCGCGACCGGCCAGTCGCTGGGCGGCGCGTCCGGCTCGGGCACCGACCGCGAGCGCAACCGGCAGATCCGCGAATGGGCCCAGGCGAACGGCTACGAGGTCGCCGAGCGCGGCCGGCTGTCCAGCGAGATCATCGCCGGCTTCGAGGCCGACCAGGCCGCGGCGGCCGAGCCGGCCGACGCCAAGCCGGCGCGCAAGCGAGCGACGCGCAAGAAGTCTTGAAGGCTGTGTCCGCTCCGGCTGGGCGGCGCCGTCGGGTGCCGTCCGGCCGGTAGGCCGCCCCTGATCGAGGTGGCGGTCGGTATCCCCTTGGTGTCACACGGTCACGCGTTCGGTTCGAAGTGGACGTTGTGCCGGTCTCGACGCCGCCGAACGGGCATCGCCCCGCCGGGCGCGCGACGAAAAGCTTGTCGGAAAGCGGCTCCGATGGCCAGACTGTCAGTGCTCCGCGCGGCCGGTACCGCGGTGGAGCACCGGTCCGGTGGCCGCCTCCTCCCTCGATGGCCACCGGGCCGCCTTCCCTTCGCGGTGTGACAGCCGCACTCGGCCATCCGGGCGCCGCCCACCCCCTCCGGTAGACATCCGAGCTCAGCAAGCGCACACTCAGGTTACTCCATACTGCATACAATCTTCAGTTTGCGGGAGGCGGTCGCCATGAGCGAGGTGCGCGAACTCCGGGACGTCTACGGACGGCGGTACCGCGTCGGCGAGTCCGACCGGGAGCTGCTCGGCCGGCCACGGTCGTGGATCACCTGGCTCGCCGCGGCGGCCATGCTCGCCGCCGGGGTTCAGCAGTACGGCTTCGGCGCGATCGTGCCGTCGCTGAGCCGGACGCCCGGCTGGTCGTTCGGCGGCGTCGTCCTCTCCCTCGCGGTGTGGGCCATCTGCCAGGCCGGAGCCGCGTTCCCGGTGGCGTGGCTCCGGGAACGCGGCCTGCTACCCGCGCCCGCGGCGATGGCCGCCGGCGCGGTCCTGTGCGCCGCCGGGCTCGTGACGCTCGGCCACGCCACCAGCCTGACCACCGTCTTCCTCGGCTACTCCGTGCTCGGCGGGCTCGGCACCGGCATCGTGTACGCCACGTGCGTCGGCGCGGTGCTCGCCTGGTTCCCGGACGGCACCGGCCCCCGCGCCGGCATCGTGAGCGGGGCCTTCGCCTACGGCAGCGTTCCCTTCGTCGTGCTCGCCGCCGGGCTGCCGGCCGCGCGCCCGGTCCTCCTGGACGTCACCGCCGCGGTCGTGCTCGTCGTCATCGCCGGGTGCGCGGCGCTGCTGCGGTACCCGCCGCGGAACTGGTGGCCCGCCACGCCCGAACCGCGGGCCTGGGCCCTCGACCGGGCGCACAACCGGCGTCCGGCCGTCCGGCACTACCGGCCGGCGGAGCTGTTCCGGTGCGGGACGACGCTTTCGCTGTACCTCGTGGTCGTCCTCGCGGCCGCCGTGCTGCTCTTCGACCTGGCCTACCTGGCGACGTACACCGCCACACGCAGCGGACCCGGGCTCGCCGCGGCCGCCCTGGCGCTGCTCGCCGCGGCCACCGGCAGCGGTCGTGTCCTCATCGGACGGCTCGCCGACCGGCTCGGCCGGCACCGGATCCTGCGCTTCGCCCTGCTCGCCGGCGGCGTCGCCCAATTCGTGCTGCTGTACTCCGGTGGCCACCGGCACGCTGTCGGCCTGCTGCTGGGTGTCGTGCTGGCCGGCCTCGGCAACGGCTGCTGCTACACGCTGCTCGTCGGCCTGGTGCGCGAGTACTTCGGCGAAGAATCGGCGGCGCAGAACTTCGGGATCCTCTACAGCGCCAAGGCCGTCGGCGCGGCGGTCGGGATCGGCCTGGCCACGCTCGTCGCGACGGAGCACGGGTTCTTCGCGGCCGGCGTCCTGAGCCTGGCCGGCGCGGTGCTGTCCGGGCGGCTGACCCAGCCGGGCCGGCCCCAGTCGCTGCTGCCGGCGGCCTGACGTGGGGCGCATGACGAGCAGGCGGCGGGTCGTGCGCGTCCACGACGGACGGCCCACCGCGCGGCCGGACACGCTGACCGTCGAGGAACCCCTCGAGATCCGGGTCGCCGGCCGGCCGCTGACGATCACCATGCGCACCCCGGGCGACGACTTCGACCTCGCCGCCGGCTTCCTGGTCGGCGAGGGCGTGGTCCGCGCGGCGGCGGACATCCGGTCGATCCGCTACTGCGCCGGCGCCACGGCCGACGGCGGCAACACGTACAACGTCCTCGACGTCGTGCTCGCCGACGGAGTCGCCCCGCCGGACGCGTCGGTGGAACGCAACTTCTACACGACGTCCTCGTGCGGCCTGTGCGGCAAGGCGAGCCTGGACGCCGTACGCACCACGGTCACCTGGCCGGTCGCCGACGACCCCCTGGTCACCGACCCGGCGACCCTCGTCTCGCTGCCGGACGAACTCCGCGCGGCCCAGCGGGTCTTCGACCGGACCGGCGGCCTCCACGCGGCGGGACTGTTCGACGCCGACGGGAAGCTGTTGTGCCTGCGCGAGGACGTCGGACGGCACAATGCGGTGGACAAGGTCGTCGGCTGGGCGACCCGGGACGGCGTGCTGCCGCTGTCCGGGACGGCGCTGATGGTGAGCGGGCGGGCGTCGTTCGAGCTGGTACAGAAGGCGGTGATGGCCGGGATTCCGCTGCTGGCCGCGGTGTCGGCGCCGTCGTCGCTGGCGGTGGACCTGGCCGCCGAGCTCGGCCTGACGCTCGTGGGGTTCCTGCGCGGGACGTCGATGAACGTCTACACGCGACCGGACCGCCTCGGTCTTCAGCCGAGCTGAGCGAGGACGGCGGCCACGGCGGGGCTGGCCTCGGCCCGGTGCCCGGCGGCGAGCTGCCACGGCACGGGCCGTTCGAACCGCCGGACGGTGAGCTCCGGGAACCGCGCGGCGGCGGAACCAGGCAGGACGCAGGCGGCGAGCCCGGCCCGCACCAGCCCGGCGGCGACGGCGAGATCGTCGACTTCGAGCGAGATCCGGCGGTGGGGGAAGGCGCGGTCGACGGCTTCGCGGATCGCCCAGCCGGGCGGGAAGTCCACGAGGGAGAGTGCGGACAGGTCGGCGGGGGCCGAGCGGGCGCCGCCGGGTGCGGTGGCCAGGACCAGCTCTTCGGCGGGGAGCAGGGTGGTGACTTCGGCTGAATCGGCGAGTTCATCGCCGGCGCAGGTCACCAGGACGTCCACAGTGGACTCCGGCCGCCGGCCCCGCAGCTGGCGGACCTCCACCGCGAGGACCGGGTGCGCCTGCCGCACCCGCGCCAGCACCCGGTGCAGGTCGGCCAGCAAGCCCGGGCGAACCCCCAGCCGCACCCGGCCCGCCACCGGGGACACGGCCGCCCGGGCCCGTTCCGCCGCCTCCAACGCCGCCCGCGCGGCGGGGACGAAGGCCTCGCCCGCGGGCGTCAGGACCACCCGGTGCGTCGTGCGGTGGAACAGCGGCGTGCCCAGATCCCGCTCGAGCGCCCGGACCACTGTGGACACCGTCGACTGGACCGTCCGCAGGCGCTGGGCGGCCGCCGTGAAGCCGCCTTCCTCGGCGACCGCCACCACCACCGCCAGCTGGCGGAGCTCCATCAGCCCAGCAGCTCGCGGACCAGCGCCGCCGTCTCGCTCGGCGTGCGCCCGACCCGGATGCCCGCGGCCTCCAAGGCTTCTTTCTTCGCCGCGGCCGTGCCCGCCGAGCCCGAGACGATCGCGCCCGCGTGGCCCATCGTCTTGCCTTCCGGGGCGGTGAAGCCCGCCACGTACCCGACGACCGGCTTCGACACGTGGGCGCGCACGAACTCCGCCGCCCGCTCTTCCGCGTCGCCGCCGATCTCGCCGATCAGCACGATCAGGTCGGTGTCCGGGTCCTTCTCGAACGCCTCGACCGCGTCGATGTGCGTCGTCCCGATGATCGGGTCGCCGCCGATGCCCACGCAGGTCGAGAAGCCGATGTCCCGCAGCTCGTGCATGAGCTGGTAGGTCAGCGTGCCGGACTTCGACACCAGGCCGATCCGGCCCGGGCCGGTGATGTCGGCCGGGATGATCCCGGCGTTCGACCGGCCGGGGGAGATGATGCCCGGGCAGTTCGGGCCGATGATCCGCGTCCGTCCGCCGGCCGCGACGGCGTGCGCCCACAGCCGCGCGCTGTCGTGCACGGGGACGCCTTCGGTGATCACCACCGCCAGCCCGATGCCCGCGTCCACCGCTTCGACCACGGCGTCGGCCACGAACGGCGGCGGCACGAACAGCACGCAGACGTCGGCGCCGGCCGAGGCCATCGACTCCGCGACGCTGCCGAACACGGGCAGCGAACGGCCGGGGAACTCCACCCGCTGCCCGGCCTTGCGCGGGTTCACCCCGCCGACGACGTTCGTCCCGGCGGCCAGCATCCGCCGCGTGTGCTTCGCGCCCTCGGAACCGGTGATGCCGGAGACGACGATCCGGCTGTTCTCGTCCAGGAAGACGGCCACGACTCAGACCTCCGCGATCGCGAGCTTCGCCGCCTCGCGGGCGGCGTCGTCCATGGTGGCCACCACGGTGACCAGGGGGTGGGCGGCTTCGGCGAGGATCCGCCTGCCTTCGGCGACGTTGTTCCCGTCGAGCCGGACGACCAGGGGCTTGGTGGCGCGCGCACCGAGGATCTCCAGTGACCGCACGATCCCGGTCGCCACGGCGTCGCACGCGGTGATGCCGCCGAAGACGTTGACGAACACGCTGCGCACCTGCGGGTCGCCGAGGATGACGGTCAGCCCGTCGACCATCACCTGCGCCGACGCCCCGCCGCCGATGTCGAGGAAGTTCGCCGGCCCGCGGGCGCCCGCCTCGGCCGCGGCCGCCGCCACCACGTCCAAAGTGGACATCACGAGTCCGGCGCCGTTGCCGATGACGCCGATGTCGCCGTCGAGCTTCACGTAGTTGAGGCCCTTCGCGCGGGCGGAGCGCTCCAGCGGATCACCGTCCGAAGTGTCGTCGAACGACGAGGAACGGCGGAAGGAGGCGTTGTCGTCCAGGGTGATCTTGCCGTCCAGCGCGACGATCCCGGTCGCCGTCAGCGCCAGGGGGTTGACCTCGACGAGCGTGCAGTCCTCGGCGACGAACACGTCCCACAGCTTCTCGACGACGCCGGCGGCTTCACCGCGGACAGCGGCGGGGAACGCGGCCGCGACGGCAGTTGCGTCCACGCCGTCCCGGGGATTCACCGGTATGCGGACCAGGGCGTCCGGCCGGGTGGCCGCGACCTCCTCGATCTCCATCCCGCCTTCGGCCGACGCCATCGCGAGGAACGTCCGCCCGGCGCGGTCGAGCAGGAAGGACAGGTAGTACTCGTCGGCGATCTCGCTCGCTTCGGTGACCAGGACGCGGTGCACGGTGTGGCCCTTGATGTCCATCCCGAGGATGTCGTCGGCGGCCTGCTCGGCGTCGTCGGCCGTGCGCACCACGCGGACGCCGCCCGCCTTGCCGCGCCCGCCGGTCTTCACCTGCGCCTTGACTACCACCGGGCCGCCGAGGGCGACCGCGGCGGCCCGGGCCTCGGCCGGATCGGCGGCGACCCGGCCGCGGGGGACCGGGACGCCGTGCTTGTCGAAGAGCTCACGGGCTTCGTGTTCGAAGAGGTCCATGCGGGAGCGTCCTTTCCGCGGCAGGGCAGGGCGAAGGGCGTGGAGTGGTGGTCCGCGGGGGCCGGTTCGGAGTCCGGAAAAACCCTGCGGATGGCCCTGGACACGGGCTGCTTGAAGAGTGACTATATGCCTACCCCATACGGTATGCAATCTACAGTCTGCCGCGAAGGGGCCGCTGACCTCGGACATCAGGCGACACGCACCGCCGGACAAGAGAGCTCCGGTGGCGGACCAGAGGAGTTGAGCCATGGCGCTGACCACGACCGGCACCACCGCGGAGGAGAGTGCCGCCGCGACGAACGGCGCCGCGCCCGCCGGGATATCCGGCGGCCACCTGGTGGCCAAGGCGCTGAAGGCCGAAGGGGTCGACACGATCTTCACCCTGTGCGGCGGGCACATCATCGACATCTACGACGGCTGCGTCGACGAAGGCATCGAGGTCATCGACGTCCGCCACGAACAGGTCGCGGCGCACGCGGCCGACGGCTACGCGCGGATCACCGGCAAGCCCGGCTGCGCGGTGGTCACCGCCGGGCCGGGCACCACCGACGCCGTCACCGGGGTCGCGAACGCGCTGCGCGCCGAGAGCCCGATGCTGCTGATCGGCGGCCAGGGTGCGCTGACCCAGCACAAGATGGGGTCCCTGCAGGACCTCCCGCACGTGGACATGATGACGCCGATCACCAAGTTCGCCGCCACCGTGCCGCACACCGCGCGCGTCGCCGACCTGGTGAGCATGGCCTTCCGCGAGGCCTACGCCGGTGCGCCCGGTCCGTCCTTCCTGGAGATCCCGCGGGACGTCCTCGACGCCCGCGTGCCCCTGGAGAACGCGCGCATTCCCGAAGCGGGCCGCTACCGGGCGTCGACGAAGAACGCCGGCGACCCCGCGGACGTCGAGAAGCTCGCCGACCTGCTGGTGCACGCCAAGAAGCCGGCCATCCTGCTCGGCAGCCAGGTCTGGACCACCCGCGCGACCGGGCCGGCCACCGAACTCGTCCGGACCCTGAACATCCCGGCGTACATGAACGGCGCCGGCCGCGGCACGCTCCCGCCCGGCGACCCGCACCACTTCCAGCTCTCGCGCCGGTACGCCTTCGACAACGCCGACGTCATCGTCATCGTCGGCACCCCCTTCGACTTCCGGATGGGGTACGGCAAGCGGCTGTCGAAGGACGCCACCGTCGTGCAGATCGACCTCGACTACCGCACGGTCGGCAAGAACCGCGACATCGACCTCGGCATCGTCGGCGACGCCGGCCAGGTCCTCGCCGCCGTCGCCGAGGCCGCGTCCGGCCGCACCGACAACGGCGCCGTCGGCCGCAAGGCCTGGCTCGAAGAACTCCAGGCCGTGGAGGAGAAGGCGAAGCAGAAGCGGTTGCCGCTGCAGCACTCCGACGCGAGCCCGATCCACCCGTACCGGCTGGTCCACGAGATCAACGAGTTCCTCACCGAGGACTCGATCTACATCGGCGACGGCGGCGACATCGTCACCTTCTCCGGCCAGGTCGTCCAGCCCAAGTCGCCCGGACACTGGATGGACCCGGGTCCGCTCGGGACGCTCGGTGTCGGCATCCCGTTCGTCCTCGCCGCCAAGCACGCGCGTCCGGACAAGGAAGTCGTCGCCCTCTTCGGGGACGGCGCCTTCAGCCTCACCGGCTGGGACTTCGAGACGCTCGTGCGGTTCAACCTGCCGTTCGTCGGCATCGTCGGCAACAACTCCTCGATGAACCAGATCCGCTACGGCCAGGCCGCGAAGTACGGCCTGCCGCGCGAGCGCGTCGGCAACACCCTCGGCGACGTCCGCTACGACGAGTTCGCGCGGATGCTCGGCGGCCACGGCGAAGAGGTCCGCGACCCGGCCGACATCGGGCCGGCGCTGCTGCGGGCGCGCGAGTCCGGCCTGCCGTCGCTGATCAACGTCTGGGTCGATCCCGACGTGTACGCCCCCGGAACCATGAACCAGACCATGTACAAGTGAGCGGAGGCCAGAGCATGGGCAAGGCACTGGAGGGCGTCCGCGTCCTCGACATGACCCACGTGCAGTCCGGACCGTCGTCGACGCAGCTGCTCGCCTGGCTGGGCGCGGACGTGATCAAACTCGAAACCCCCGGCCGCGGCGACATCACCCGCGGGCAGCTGCGCGACCTGCCGGGCGTGGACAGCCTCTACTTCACGATGCTGAACGCCAACAAGCGCAGCATCACGCTCAACATGAAGAGCGCCGAGGGCAAGGAGGTCTTCGAACGGCTCGTGTCCGGAGTGGACGTCCTGGTCGAGAACTTCGGACCCGGCGTGGTCGACCGGTTCGGCTACCCCTGGGAGAAGCTGGCCGCGCTCAACCCGCGGCTGGTCTACGCCTCCATCAAGGGGTTCGGGCCCGGCCGCTACGCCGACTTCAAGGCCTACGAAGTGGTTGCGCAGGCCATGGGCGGCGCGATGAGCACCACCGGCTTCGAGGACGGGCCGCCGACCGCGACCGGCGCGCAGATCGGCGACTCCGGCACCGGCATCCACCTGGTGGCCGCCATCCTCGCCGCGCTGTACCAGCGGACCTCCACCGGCCGCGGCCAGCGCGTCCAGGTCGCCATGCAGGACGCCGTGCTCAACCTGTGCCGCGTCAAGCTGCGCGACCAGCAGCGGCTGGCCCACGGCCCGCTGGGGGAGTACCCGAACGACCAGTTCGGCGCCGAGGTCCCGCGCTCGGGCAACGCCTCCGGCGGCGGCCAGCCGGGCTGGGCGGTGAAGTGCGCGCCCGGCGGGCCGAACGACTACATCTACGTGATCGTCCAGCCACCCGGCTGGGCCCCGCTCGCCCGGCTGATCGGCAAGGCCGAACTGGCCGACGACCCGGCGTGGGCCACCCCCGAGGTGCGGCTGTCCAAACTGGACAAGATGTTCGCGCTCGTCGAGGAGTGGACCGAGAAGCACACCAAGTGGGAAGTGATGGAGAAGCTCAACGCCTGCAACATCCCGTGCGGCCCGATCCTGTCCACGAAGGAGCTGATCGAGGACGAGACCCTGGCCGAGCTCGGCTCGGTCGTCGAGGTCCCGCACCCCGAGCGCGGCAGCTTCAAGACCGTCGGCTGCCCGCTCAAGCTGTCCGACTCGCCGGTGGAGATCGAACGGTCGCCGCTGCTCGGCGAGCACAACGACGAGGTGCTGACCGAACTCGGCTACAGCGAGGCGGAACTCGAGAAGTTCCGCGCGGCGGGGGTGATCTGACGTGGCGGATCGCGCGGCGGTCGAGAAGATCCTGGAGCGGGCGGCGGCCGAGGGCCGGTCGTCGCTGACCGCGCCCGAGGGGCGTGCGGTCTGCGAGGCCTACGGTATCCCGACCCCGGCCGAGCGGCTGGCGACCACGGCCGAGGAAGCCGTGGCCCACGCCGAAGCCATCGGGCTGCCGGTGGTGCTCAAGATCGTCTCGCCGGACATCCTGCACAAAACCGAGGCCGGCGGCGTGCTGGTCGGCCTGAACGACGCCGAGGCGGTGAGGGCGGGCTTCGCGCGGATCGTCGACAGCGCGAAGGCCTACGACGCCGAAGCGCGGATCCTCGGCGTCCAGGTGCAGCGGATGCTCACCGAGGGCCAGGAGGTGATCATCGGCTCGGTCACCGACCCGACGTTCGGCAAGATCGTCGCGTTCGGCCTCGGCGGCGTGCTGGTGGAGGTGCTCAAGGACGTCACCTTCCGGCTCGCGCCGACGTCCCCCGGGGAAGCGCTCTCCATGATCGACGGTATCCAGGCGGCGGAAATCCTGAAGGGGGTCCGCGGAGCGGAGCCGGTCGACCGCGACGCCCTCGCCGCGGTGATCACCGGCCTCGGCGAGCTGGTCACCGACTTCCCGCAGCTGTCGGAAGTGGACCTGAACCCGGTGCTCGCTACCCCACGGGGCGCCACCGCGGTCGACGTCCGGATCCTGGTCGACCCGGAGGCGGCGACCCAGCCGCACCGGTTCACCCAGGAGGAGATCCTCGCGTCGATGAACCGGATCATGAAACCTGCGTCGGTCGCGGTGATCGGGGCGTCGGCCGAAGCCGGGAAGATCGGCAACTCGGTGATGAAGAACCTGGTCAACGGCGGGTACGCGGGGGAGATCCACCCGATCAACCCGAAGGCCGCCGAGATCCTCGACCGCAAGGCCTACCCGAGCATCACCGACGTGCCCGGCGACGTCGACGTCGCGGTGTTCGCCATCCCGGCGAAGTTCGTCCCCGCGGCGCTCGAGGAAGCCGGGAAGAAGGGCGTTGCCGGCGCGATCCTCATCCCGTCCGGCTTCGGCGAGACCGGCAACATCGAGCTGCAGGACGAGGTCGTCGCGATCGCCCGCAAGCACGGCGTGCGCATCCTCGGTCCCAATATCTACGGCTACTACTACACGCCGGAGAACCTGTCGGCGACCTTCTGCACGCCGTACGACGTCAAGGGCGGCGTGGCCCTGTCGTCGCAGAGCGGTGGCATCGGGATGGCGATCCTCGGGTTCAGCCGCTCGGCGAAGATGGGCGTCTCCTCGATCGTCGGCGTCGGCAACAAGGCCGACATCGACGAAGACGACCTGCTCACCTTCTTCGAGCACGACGAGAACACCGAGCTCATCGCCATGCACCTCGAGGACCTCAAGGACGGGCGCGCGTTCGCGGAGACGGCCAAGCGGGTCTCGCGGCGCAAGCCGGTCGTGGTGCTCAAGGCCGGCCGGACGTCCCAGGGCGCCAAGGCGGCGAGCTCGCACACCGGCGCGCTGGCCGGCAACGACAAGGTCTACGACGACATCCTCCGCCAGAGCGGCGTGATCCGGGCGCCCGGGCTGAACGACCTGCTCGAGTACGCCCGCGGCATCCCGCTGCTGCCCACGCCGCAGGGCGAGAACGTCGTCATCATCACCGGCGCCGGCGGCTCGGGCGTGCTGCTCTCGGATGCCTGCGTCGACCACGGCCTCGACCTGATGGCGATCCCGCCGGACCTCGACACGGCGTTCCGGAAGTTCATCCCGCCGTTCGGCGCGGCCGGCAACCCGGTGGACATCACCGGCGGCGAACCGCCCTCGACCTACCGCAACACGATCGCGCTGGGCCTGGAGGACGACCGCATCCACGCCCTGATCCTCGGCTACTGGCACACCATCGTCACCCCGCCGATGGTGTTCGCGGAACTGGTGTCCGAAGTGGTCGGGGAGTACCGGGCGAAGGGTGTTCACAAGCCCGTCGTCGCATCGCTTTCCGGAGACGTCGAAGTCGAAGAAGCCAGTCACTACCTGTACGAACATGGCATCGTCGCCTACCCGTACACGACCGAAAAGCCCGTGGCCGTGCTCGGCGCGAAATACCGCTGGGGGCGGGCCGCGGGCCTGCTCTGAACATCCTCCACAGGGGCTGGCCCACTCACCAGGAAAGGACGAAGATCCCACCGCACGACGGCAACAGAGGGACATGAGTCAACGGTGACGAAAGAGAACTCTTATGACCGCAGCCACGTACCAGGAGATCACCGACAAGAACGGAAGAGTCTACCGGGTCGGTGAGACCGACCGGGACATCATGGGCCGGCCACGGTGGACGATGGTCGTCCTGCCCTGGGTGGCCATGATGGCCATCAGTTCTTCGGAATACGCGTTCACTTCGGCCGAGGACACGCTGTCCTCGGCGCACGGCTGGCACGGCGCGCACATCTTCTGGCTGCTGGCCGTCTGGGTGTTCTTCCAGGCCGCGGTCGCCTTCCCCGCGGGCAAGATGCGGGAGAGCGGCCGGCTGTCGGCCCGGTCGGCGATGCTGCTGGGCGCGGCGGGCACCGTGCTCGGGTACCTGGCGCTGGCCTACGCGCCGAGCGTCTTCTGGGCCTACCTCGGCTTCGGCCTGTTCGGTGGCGGCGGGGCCGGGTTCGTCTACGCGACCTGCATCAACATGGTCGGCAAGTGGTACCCGGAGCGCAAGGGCGGGAAGACCGGCTTCGTCAACGGCGGGTTCGCCTACGGCTCGGTCCCGTTCATCTTCATCTTCACGAACTACCTCGACCTGGGCAACTACGGCACCATCCTGCCCGCGGTCGGGCTGTTCCTGGCCGCGGCCGTCGCGGTCAGCGGGTTCTTCTTCCGCGACCCGCCGAAGAACTGGTGGCCGGCGCACGTCGACCCGCTCAAGGTGCCGGACGACCCGCGCGTGCGCCGGTCGCTGGCGAAGAACCCGCCCGCGGTCAAGCAGTTCACGCCGCGGGAGGCGCTGAAGACCGGCATGCTGCCGCTGATGTGGATCTGCCTGCTGTGCACGGCGGGGGTCAACATCTTCGGCATCTCCGCGCAGGTCCCGTTCGGCAAGGAGATGGGCTTCGCGGGCGGCATCGTCGCGCTGGCCATGAGCCTCAAGGCGGTCATCAACGGCGCCGGCCGCGGCGTGATCGGCTGGATCTCCGACCGCTACGGGCGGCGGCAGACGCTGCTGCTGGTCTGCGTGGTGCTGGGGCTGGCCCAGGTCGCGGTGTACCTGTCCGGCTCGATCGGCAGCATGCCGCTGTTCCTGCTGGCGTCGATGGTGTCCGGGTTCGGCGGCGGGGCGATCTTCCCGCTGTTCGCCGCGCTCACCGCCGACTACTTCGGCGAGAACAACAACGCCAGCAACTACGGCCTCGTCTACAGCTCGAAGCTCGTTTCGGGGATCGTGGGCGCGGGCCTCGGGAAGCTGGTCATCGACGAGTGGGGCTACGGCGCGGCCTTCTACCTGGCCGCCGGGACGAGCCTGCTCGCCGCCGGTCTCGCCCTGTTCCTGCGCCAGCCGGGCCGCAAGCCCGGCGGGATGCGCTCCGGGCTCGCCGAAACCGAGCTCGTCGCGCGACCCGCCACCGGCTGACGTCCGGCAGAACGGAAGGACCGAAATCGGCGCGGACGAAAGAGATTTCTCATGACCACAGCGCAATACCAGGAGATCGTCGACGAGAACGGCCGGGTGTACCGGGTCGGCGAGACCCCGCACGACATCATGGGACGCTCACGCAGCTGGATGGTGTGGCTGCCCTGGATCGCCATGATGGCGGTCAGCGTCTTCGAGTACGGCTGGGGTGCGGTCGAAGGCACCCTGGAAGAGAAGTACGGCTGGACGCTGTCGGACGCGTTCTGGCTGGCCAGCATCTGGGCGGTGTTCCAGGCCGGAGTCGCGTTCCCGGCCGGGCGCCTGCGGGAGAAGAACATCGTGTCGGCGAGGACGGCCATGCTCGCCGGCGCCGCGTGCAGCGCGATCGGCTACTTCACCATTTCCCACAGCGGCAACCTGGTGCTGGCGTTCGCCGGCTACTCGGTGCTGGGCGGGATCGGCGCCGGGCTGGTGTACGCGACCTGCGTCAACATGGTCGGCAAGTGGTACCCCGAGAAGCGCGGGGCACGGACCGGGTTCGTCAACGGCGGCTTCGCCTACGGTGCCGTCCCGTTCATCTACGTGTTCGCCGCCTTCCTCACCCCGGCCAACTATTCGACGATCCTCGACGTCATGGGCGTGTACATGCTCATCGCCGTCGGGGTCTGCGGGTTCCTGTTCAAGGACCCGCCGAAGAGCTGGTGGCCGAAGGACGTCGACCCGCTCACCTGGGTCCGCGACCGGAAGTCCGCGACCGGGGGACTGGCCAAGAACCCGCCCGCGGTGAAGCAGTTCTCGCCGATGGAAGCCGTCCGGACCGGGATGCTGCCGCTGATGTGGGTGTGCCTGGTGATCATCGGCGGGGTGTCGCTGTTCGGCATCAACTTCCAGGTGCCGTTCGCGAAGGTGAGCCACTTCGGCGCGTTCGTCGCCGCTTCGTCGGCCGGGGTTCTGGCGGTCGTGAACGGCACCGGCCGCGCGGTCGTCGGCTGGGCGTCCGACAAGCTCGGGCGGCGGCAGACGCTGACGCTGGTGCTGGTGATCGCGGCCGTCGCGCAGTTCGGCGTGCTGTACGCCGGGAACACGCACAACCTGGTGCTGTTCATGGTGTTCGCGTTCCTGACCGGGTTCGGCGGTGGCGCGTTCTACCCGCTGTTCGCGGCGCTGGTGCCGGACTACTTCGGCGAGAACAACAACGCGTCGAACTACGGGCTGGTGTACAGCGCGAAGCTGGTCGGCGGCGTCGGCGGCGGCGGGCTCGCCGCCGGGGTCATCAGCGTGTGGGGCTACACGGGCGCGTACCTCCTCGCCGGGGGCATCGCGCTCCTTTCGGCGGTGCTGACGCTGTTCCTGCGCCAGCCCGGCCGGAAGCGCCACCAGCTCGCCGAAACCCAGCTTGTTGCGCGCCCGCCCTCGGCTGCGGGCCCCAGCTGAT
>NZ_JBSFNC010000034.1:0-76585 GCF_053586895.1 Amycolatopsis sp. NPDC003731
GTCGCGAATGACTCATTCGGGACCTCGGACGTCCCCAATGAGTCATTCGCGACACCGCGATCACCGCCCCACCGCGTGCGTCCGGGAGCACAACGTCCCCTTCGGACGTTGTGCCCGGTATGGGATCAGGGGAATGGGCAGAACGGCCACTGGTCGGCACCGGCAGCGTCACGCCGGCCGAGCTGTTCGAACAGGGGAAGCGGCTCCGCGAGAAGACGCCGGCCGCACTGCACGACCACGCGGCCGCGGCGAAGAACCGGCCGACACCACGCGAGTACTTCGACGCCACCAACGCCGGGCGGCTCCCCGAGCTGACCGAGCTTCGTCGAGAACGCATGCGTGCCTCGCCGTTCACGTTCTTCCGCGGCGCCGCCGGCCTGATGGGAGCCGACCTCGCCGGGACGCCGTCGTCCGGCGTCACCGCTCAGCTCTGCGGTGACGCGCACGCCGCCAACTTCGGGCTCTACGGCACCCCCGAAGGCAAGATCGTCATGGACATCAACGACTTCGACGAGACCGTCCCCGGCCCGTGGGAATGGGACCTCAAGCGGCTCGCGGCCAGCCTCGTGCTCGCCGGCCGTGAAGGCGGCATCCGCGAATCGGGGTGCCGCGAGGCCGCCGAAGACGCTGTGAAGTCCTACCGCCGGACCATCCGCGCGCTCGCCGAGCTGCCGTTCCTCCGGAGCTGGAACGCTCTCCCGGATTCCTCGGTGCTTTCGAAAGCGCGGGCCGACGAGCTGATCGACGACTTCGCCGACGCGGCGGAGAAGGCGCGCAAGAACGACAGCGCGAAGGTCGCCGCGAAGTGGACCGAGCGCGTCGACGACCACGAGACCGGCCTGGCCCGCCACCGGTTCGTCGCGGACCCGCCGGTGCTGACCCACGTCGACGCCGGGACCGCCGAAGCCGTCGCCGCCGGCCTGGTGTCCTATGTGGATACACTGCGGGAGTCGCGGCGCACGCTGATCGCGCGGTACCGGCTCGCCGACGTCGCCTTCCGGGTCGTCGGCACCGGCAGCGTCGGCCTCCGCAGCTACGTCGCCCTGCTGCACGGCAACGACGACGAAGACCTGGTGCTGCAGGTGAAACAGGCCCAGCGCCCGGCCCTCGCGCCGTACCTCGACCTGCCCCCGGCCGCGCACGAGGGACAGCGCATCGTCGACGGCGCCCGGCTGGTGCAGGCGGAGACCGACATCCTGCTGGGCTGGACCACGATCGACGGCGTCCCGTTCATCGTCCGCCAGTTCCGGAACCTCAAGGGCGACATCGACCCGTCGGAACTCGAGAAGGACCACCTCGACGACTACGGCAGGCTGGCCGGCGCCCTGTTGGCCCGCGCCCACACGCGGTCGCTGCACCCGAAACTGCTCGCGGGGTACTTCGCCGACGAGTCGGAACTGGACGAGGCGATGGGCGCATACGCCGTGCGGTATGCCGACCAGACGGAGGCCGACCACGCCGCCTTCTCGCGCTACTGACGGACAGGGTGCCGGTCAACGCTGGAGATCCACTTCACCGCCGTGTTGCGGGCCCTCGCCGAGCGGATCGGTCGGCACCCGCGCTTCCTCGGCTGCGACCCGGCGCCGTGGGACAACGGCACCCACTTCACCCGCCCCGGCCTCGCCGACACCGGCAACGTGGTGGCGATCCACCCGTGGACGTCGTTCTCCGGCACGCTCGCGGCCGACCCGCTCGGCGCGGTCGCGACGCACAACGCGGAACGGCTGATCCAGGTGGCCCAGGCGTACGCGACGGACCCGGCCCGCCGCGTCTGTATCCAAAAGGACGGCGCCGCGCCGTCGATCCACTTCAGCGACGCGGCCCGCCCCCGGTACGGCGAGTGGCTGTCCCGGTCGATCCGCAACGCGGCCGCCAGTGCCCACACATCACCGAACTCCTCAGCCTGTGACCAGCGCGGCGACGTCCGCCGCACACCCCCAGGCCAAGGTGATGCCCGCTCCCCCGTGCCCGTAGCAGTGCACCACGTCGCCGGCCCGCTCCAGCCGCACCTCGGGCCGGAACGGGCGCAGCCCCACCCGCGACCGCAGCACGGCGGCGTCCGCCAGGCGCGGCTCCAGTTCCCGGCAGCGGCGCAGGATGTCCGCCGTCACGGCGGGGTTCGGGTCGGTGTCCGCGCGGCCCGGCTCCTCCGTTCCGCCGCACACGACGTGGGTGCCGTGCGGGATCACGTACGTCACGCCCGGGCCGGTCTCGTCGACCACGAACTCCGGCAGGCCCGGGTCGGTCACGTGCACGACCTGGCCGCCGACCGGGACCATCGTGCGGTCGCCCGCCAACGCGCCCGCGCCGAGGCCCGCCGCGTTCACCACGACGTCCGCGCCCAGGCCCGCCAACGACGTCAGGGGCCGGTACTCGACCCGGACGCCCAGCGCACCCAGCCGGGCGAGCAGCCACTCGAGGTACACCGGCGTATCGACCACCGCCGTCGTGAACGACACGTCGTCGCCGTCGCGGACGCCGCCCACCGCGGGGAGCCACTGCGGGTCCGGCCGGCCCGCCGCCAGCAGGACCCGGCCGCGGCGGAGGCGCACGCCCGGCGCGTCCTCGCCGCGGAACACCGCGAGGCTCGCCTCGGTCCACCGCACGATCCGATCGTCCAGGCGATGACCCGGCGGGTACACCACCCCGCCGGCGACCGCGGACGTCGACTCCTCCGGCGGAGCCGCCGCCACGACCGTCACGTCGTGGCCGGCTTCCGCCAGCCGGTGTGCGCTGCTCAGGCCGATGATCCCGGCCCCGGCGACTGTCACTCGCATCCCCGCATCGTGACGCACCTGCGGCCTCGGCGTCGCCCGGGGGCCCGGCTACCCTCGCCCGGGTGAGGACGACCGCCGCCGTCTGCGGCCTGCTCGCGCTGCTGCTGGGCCTGCCGTTCGCCGGCGGCACCACGCCCGGCGCGGTCGACGACGCCGCCGCCGCGGCCGTCGGGCACCTGAGCCCCGGCGTGCTGCGCGCGCTCGTCTTGCCGACCGAGCCGTACGTGGTGCTCGCGCTCGGCCTGCTCGCGGTCTTCCTGTGCCTGCGCGCCGGACGGCGCCTGGAGGCCGGGCTCGCCCTGGCCGTGCCGGTGCTGGCCATCCTGCTGACCAGCTGGCTGCTCAAACCGCTCTACGACCGGTGGAAGAACGACACCCTGGTCTACCCGAGCGGCCACACGGTGAGCCTGGTGGCGGTGCTGACGGTGCTCGTCCTGGTGACGCGCCGGGTCGTCGTGGCCGTGCTGTCCGCGGTGGCGCTGCTCGCCGCGGCGGCCGGGCTGGTCGGCATGGGGTACCACTACCTGACCGACGTCGTCGGCGGGACGCTCTTCGCCGTGGCGGTCGTGCTGGTCAGCTGGCCGGCACGGCGTCACGAGCCAGCGCCGTCAACCGGCTGACCGCGCGCAGGTACTTCTTGCGGTAGCCGCCGTCGACCATCTCCTCGGTGAACAGCGACGGCAGCGGCTCGCCCGACACCACCAGCGGGATGGCCCGGTCGTACAGCCGGTCGGCGAAGGCGACCAGGCGCAGCGCCACGTTCTGGTCCGGCGCCGGGTGGATGCCGCGCAGGTGCACGCGGGTGACGTCGTCGAGCAGCCGCCCGTAGCGCGACGGGTGCAGCTCCGCGAGGTGGGTGCACAACGCGTCGAAGTCGTCCACAGTGGACCCTTCGTGCGCCGCGGCCGACGCCTCCAGCTCCTCCGGCGAGACCGGCGGCGGCGCGTCCGGCAGGCCGCGGTGGCGGTAGTCCGGGCCGTCGACGCGGACCACGCCGAAGCGCGCCGACAGCGTCTGGATCTCGCGCAGGAAGTCTTCGGCGGCGAACCGGCCCTCGCCCAGCTTCTCCGGCAGGGTGTTCGACGTCGCCGCGATGAACACCCCGGCGTCCATCAGCTCCTGCAGCAGCCGGGTGACCAGGGTGGTGTCGCCCGGGTCGTCCAGCTCGAACTCGTCGATGGCCAGGATCCGGTGCGCCGACAGCCGCCGGACGGCCTCGGGGAAGCCCAGCGCCCCCACCAGGTGGGTCAGCTCGACGAAGGTGCCGTACGCCTTCGGGGACGGCGCCGCGTGCCAGGTCGAGGCGAGCAGGTGGGTCTTGCCGACGCCGAACCCGCCGTCGAGGTAGAGCCCCATCGGCCCGGACGGCTCCGAAGAACCGCGAGCCCCGCCGAACAGCTTGAACCGCTTCTTCTCCTTGCGCGCCCCGACCTTGGCGGCGAACGCCGAGCACGCCTCGACCGCGGCGGCCTGGCTGGGCTCGTCGGGATTCGGGAGGTAGGTGTCGAACCGGACGGCGTCGAAGCGCGGCGGCGGCACCAGCGCGCCGATCAGCTCGTCGGCGGACAGCTCGGGACGGCGGCCGGTCAGGTGCGCGGGCATGGTCGCAGAGCCTATCCGCGCCCGCGGTACCGATCAGCGGGTATATCCCCCGGTAGAGACGTGATTCACGCTCATGCTGGGATGATCGGGTGCAGCGTGTGTGGCCCGATCGGACGGGCGAACTGAGCGGTTCGGACCTCGAACAGGTCTACGGCTACCCCGAGGACCTGGACCGGCCCTGGGTGCAGGTGAACTTCGTCGCGTCCGCCGACGGTGCCGTCGAGATCGACACGACGTCCGCGGGGCTCTCGCACGCCGCCGACCGGAAGGTCTTCCTGCTGGGCCGTGACCTCGCCGACGTCATCCTGGTCGGTGCCGGGACGGCCCGCGCCGAGAACTACCGCGGGGTCGTCGCGGGCCCGAAACGCCTCGAACGCCGGCGCCGGCTCGGGTTCGGAGGAGTGCCGCCGATCGCCGTCGTGACGCGCACGGCGAACCTGGACCCTGCGTCGCGGCTGTTCACCGAAACGGCCGTCCCGCCGATCGTGCTCACGACGGACACCGCCGACACGCGTGCCCTCGAGGCCGCCGGGGCCGAGGTCCTGCGGGCCGGCACCGACGACGTCGACGTGCGCCGCGCTCTCGACCTGCTCGCCGCCCGCGGGTTGCGCCGCGTCGACTGCGAAGGCGGGCCCGGCCTGTTCGCCCGGCTCGTCGCCGCCGACCTCGTCGACCAGCTGTGCCTGACCGTCGCGCCGCTGCTGGTGGCCGGGACCGCGGGCCGGATCGCCGCGGGCGCCGCACCCGCCGTGCCGCGCCGGCTCGCCCTGGCCTCGATCCTCGTCGAGGACGGCTTCACGCTCCTGCGCTACCGCCGGGACGCCGGGTGAGCGACGACGCCGAGCTGCTCGCCCGGGCCGCGGGCGGCGACCACACCGCGTTCGGCGCGCTGGTGCGGGAGCACACGCCCCGGATGTACCGGGTCGCGTTGCGGATCACCGGCAGCGCGGCCGAGGCCGAGGACGTCGTGCAGGAGGCGTGGCTGGCCGCGTGGCGGTCCCTCGCCGGGTTCCGGCGGGAGTCGGCGGTGTCGACGTGGCTCTACCGCGTCGTCACCAACAGCGCGCTCGCCGTCCTGCGCCGCCGCCGTCCGACGGTGTCGCTCGACGACCCGGATCCGCAGTCCACTGTGGACAGCGCGCTGCTCGCCGCCGCGGTGCCCGGCCCCGAGGGCCGGGTCGTGCGGGCCGAAGAGGTCGACGCGGTGCTGCGCGCGGTCGGCCGGCTGGAGGTGTCCCAGCGCGTGCCGCTCGTGCTGCGGGAACTGGAAGGGCTGAGCTACGAAGAGGTCGCCGAAGTGCTCGACGTGAACGTCGGCGCCTTGCGCTCCCGGCTGCACCGGGCCAGGGTGGCGCTGCTCGCCGAGTTGAGGGAGCGGTGATGGCCCAGAGCGAGGACCCCGAGTCCGACCCCCGGTGGGACGCGGTGCGCGCCGCGGCCCGGCGCCGGGTGCCGACCCCGCCGGGCCTGGTCGAACGCGTCCTGCGGGCGGTCGCCCGCGGCCGCCGGACGGCGGTGGAGGTCCCCGGCGGCGCGGGCCGGCTGCGCGTCACCGAAGGCGTCGTCGACCGGCTGGCCCGGACGATCGCCGCGGACCGGGCCCCGTTCGGCGTGCGGATCTCGGCCGTCGCCGTCGAAGAGGACGCCGTGCAGGTGCTGGTGTCGGTGCGGTTCGGCATCATCGCCGACGCGGCCGCCGAAGCGCTCCGGCGGGAGATCACCGCCGAGCTGTCCCGGCAGCTGGGCGTCGCTTCGGTGGTGAACGTGCACGTCATCGACGTCCACCCGGGCTGAGATCAACCCGATCGGGGAACCGACTGACCATTAACCCGATCGGGGGACCTTGCGTGAGGTTTCGCGCCGCCGGGCATCGTATGGGCGAGAACAGCCGAGAGGAGCCCGAACGCATGCACCCGGAACGGACCGAAAGCCCCGGCACGGTGACCCCGCTCAACGAGGAGGGCGCCGCCGGCCGCACCACCATCTCGTCGCTGGTCGTGCAGAAGATCGCCGGCCTGGCCACCCGCGAAGTCGCCGGCGTCCACACGCTCGGCGGCGGCGGGGTGTCCCGCGCGCTCGGCGCGCTGCGCGAGCGGATCCCCGGCTCCGGCACGGTGACGACGACCGGCGTGTCGGTCGAGGTGGGCGAGAAGCAGACCGCGATCGACCTCGACGTCGTGGTGGAGTACGGCGCCCGCATCACCGACGTCGCCCGCGCGGTGCGGCGCAACGTGATCACCGCGGTCGAGCAGATCACCGGCCTCGAGGTGATCGAGGTGAACATCGCCGTCAACGACATCTTCCTGCCGGGCGAGGAAGAACCCGAATCCACCCGCGTGGAATGAGCGACCGCGCGGCGTTCCGGGCGTTCGTCCGGGCGAACCACCCGGACGTGGGTGGCGACCCGCCGGAGTTCGCCGCGGGGCTCGCGCGGTTCCGCCGGCCGGATGCCCGCCACGACGCGCCGGTCACGTTCGTGGCCCACCGCCGCTCGAGCCGCGCCCGCCGGCGCGGTGCGGTGGTTTCCCGGGTGGCGCTCTTCGCCCGCCGTGGGGTGGTGGCCGTCCTGCCCCGCTTCCGCCGCCGCCCCTCGCGCGTGCGGTGACCTTCCGTCCAGTCCAAGGAGGACATGTGAACGCAACGCAGACCGGGCTCCTGGCCGGGCTGATCCTCGGCCTCGCCGCGACCCAGGGGTTCACCGCGTTCCTGGTGACCCTGGCCGTCGGCATCATCGGCCTGGTCGCCGGCCGGGTCCTCGACGGCGAACTCGACCTCGGTGAGCTGTTCGGCAAGGGCCGCGACAAGTGAGCCCCGTCCTGGACGTGCCCCGCGAGCTCGCCGAACCGGCCGAGCGCGGCACCCTCACCATCGGGCACGCGGTGGTCCGCAAGGTCGCCCAGCACGCGGCCGGCCAGGTCCCCGGCACCGCGCGCGACGGCAAGAAGGGCCCGAAGGCCAAGGTCGGCGGCCACGACAACGACGTCGACCTCGCCCTCGACCTGGCCCTGCGCTATCCGGCGGCGGTCCGCGCGGTCGTCGGCGACGTGCGCGCGAAGGTGGCCGAAGAGGTCGAGCTGCTCACCGGCTACCGCGTGCGGAGCCTGGCCGTGACGGTGTCCGCGCTGCTGCCGGACGTCGCGCCGAGGGTGCGGTAGCCGTGCGCCCGTTCGTCCGCATCCTCGCCACCCTGCTGGGCCTGGCCTTCGCCGCGGCCGGCGCGCTGCTGGCCCTGGAGGTCGGCTGGCACTGGTGGCGCCCGGAGCCGGCGCCGCTGCTGGTCCCGTGGCCGCGGTGGCAGGCCGGTCTGGCGTCGCTGGGCTGGGACGCCTACGCGGTGCGCGTCGGCGCCGGGGTGGTCGCCGCCGCCGGCTTGGTGCTCATCGGCTGTGCCCTCGCCGCGGGCAACCGCGCGGTCCGGCTGACCGACCCGGCCGGCGACGTCAGCGTTTCGACGTCCCCGCGGTCGCTGGCCCGGCTGGTCGGGCTGACCGTGCGCGCGCAGGACAACGTCGCGGGCGCGTCGGTCACGGCGAGCGCCCGCCGCGTCCGCGTCCGCGCGAAGAGCACCCTCGAAACGGAAGCCGAGCTGCGGCCGCGCCTGCTGGCCACGGTGTCGGCCCTGCTGGACGAGCTCCCCCTGATGCGGCGGCCGAAGGTGACGGTCGTCGTCGACTCGCCGAAGGACCGCCGATGAGCCGCTCGATCGCCACGAAGGCCCTTTCCCGGTCGTACACCGGCGAACGCACGCTGACGTTCCTCGTCGGACTGCTCGCGTTCCTGGGCGGCGCGCTGGCCCTGGTGGTCGGCTTCGGCGCGCTGGGCGAGTTCCGCGGCCGCCGCCCGCTGCTCGACCCGCTCGCGCTCGAGTGGCTCGGTGCGCACGCGACCCCGGCCCGCATCGCCGCGATCGTGCTCGGCGTGCTGCTGCTGGTGCTCGGGCTCGGCTGGGCCCTGCGCTCGCTGCGCCCGGAACCGCGTCCGGACCTGGACCTCGACCGCACGGAGGGAGCGGAACTGGTGGTCACGGCGGCCGCGATCGCCGGCGCGGTCCAGACGGACGCCGAGCACCTCGACGGCGTCAGCCGCGCCCGGGTCCGCGCGGTCGGCTCGCGGACGGCCCCGGCGTTGCGCATCACGCTGTGGCTGCACGAAGGCACCGATCTCAAAGCGGTCTGGTCGGGCCTGGACACCCGGGTGCTGACCCGGGCCCGCGAATCCCTGGGCCTGGAGTCACTGCCGGCCGCGGTCCGCCTGGAACTCGACACGAGCCCCGCCAAACGCGTGCACTGAGCCACCCCACAGCCGTGTCGACCCTCCAATCACGCGAGTCGACTCCCCAATCACGCGTGTCGACGCTTCCAGCACACGCCCGCGCCGCAACCGCCCCGCCACTCGACACCAACCCCGCCGAACGCGTGCGCTGAGCCGGGGTTTTCCGCAGAATGCGGGGCATGCCCCTACCGCTGCAGCCGCCGCTGAAGCCGATGCTCGCCAAGCCCGCCAAGGCCATCCCGGACTCCGGGGGCCTGCTCTTCGAACCGAAGTGGGACGGCTTCCGCTGCATCGTCTTCCGCGACGGCGACGAACTGTACCTGCAGTCGCGCGCCGAGAAACCGCTCAACCGGTACTTCCCCGAGGCCGTCGCGAAGCTGCTGGACACCCTGCCGCCGCGGGTGGTCCTCGACGGCGAACTCGTCGTCGCGCGGGACGGGCGGCTCAACTTCGATGCGCTCACCGAACGGATCCACCCCGCCGAGAGCCGGATCACGCTGCTGGCCGGCGAGCAGCCCGCCGAGTTCGTCGCCTTCGACGTCCTCGCCCTCGGCGACGAGCTGCTGCTCGACGAACCGACGTCCGTGCGCCGGGAGCGTCTGACCGACCTGGCCGGCGACCGGTTCCCGCTCACCCCGGCCACCACCGACTCCGATACCGCGCGGCACTGGTTCGAGCTGTTCGAAGGCGCCGGCCTCGACGGCGTCATCGGCAAGCCCCTCGACGAGCCGTACACCCCCGGCAAGCGCGTCATGCTCAAGTACAAGCACGTCCGCACCGCCGACTGCGTGCTCGCCGGGCTGCGGTGGCACGTCGACGGCGGCCCCGGCGAACTCGTCGGCTCCTTCCTGCTCGGCCTGCACGACGAGAAGGGCGTGCTGCACCACGTCGGCACCGTCGGGTCGTTCCCCAAGGAGCGCCGCCGCGAGCTCGCCGAAGAGCTCGCGCCGCTGATCACCGACGGCGAGGACCACCCCTGGGGCGGCCGGGCCACCGGCGAGGCCCAGCGCATCCCGGGCGGCGTCACCCGCTGGCGCGCCACCGAGCACGAATGGGTGCCGCTGCGGCCCGAACGGGTCGTCGAGGTCGCCTACGAGAACACCGAGGGCGGGATGCCGTCGCGGTTCCGGCACAACGCGCGGTTCAAGCGCTGGCGGCCCGACCGCGAACCCGCTTCGTGCGATTACAGCCAGCTGGAGGAGCCGGCCCGCTACGACCTCGACGCCGTCTTCCGGGGCCAGGTGGTGCGGACCCGCTAACCCGCGTCCCACACCGGCCGTGCGAAGCTCGGCCTGCCCGCTGATCGACGTCCGACGTGAGGATCCCGCCCGTGCGCCGCCGCCGTACCCGTCTCCTGGCCGCGATGCTCGCCCTGACCGCGGCCGCGGGCTGCGCCGCGGGTCCGTCGGTCCGCCCGGCGCTGGTCGAGAACGACGGGAAGACGACCGGCAGCACCCCCACCCGCACGCCCGGGGTCCCGCTGCCGCCGCTGGGCGAGCCGCAGTCGCCGACGCTGAAGTGGGCCGACTGCGACGACGACACCCGCCAGCGCATCGGCACCCCCGGCGTCCCGGACAGCCTGCACTTCACCTGCGCGCGCGTCACCGCGCCGCTCGACTCCCCCGGCGAGCCGCGGCGGTCGGTGGTGCGGCTGCTGGCACTGAAGGTCGGCAGCGGGCCGGTGCCGCTGGTCGTGGTCAACGACGTCGACGGCGATCCGGGCACCGTGTACGCCGCACGGCTGGCCGCGACGCTGCCGCCCGCGTTCCTGGAGAAGTTCTCGCTGATCGGCCTGGACCGGCGGGGCACCGGGCTCTCCGGCGCGGCGCAGTGCATCCCCGCCGACATCCGGCCCGACCTCATCGCCGTCGACCCGGCGCAGGGCGGCCTGGGCGACGTCCTGGACGCCGCCCGCAAGGCCGGCCAGCAGTGCGCCATCGAGCTGGACGACTCCCAGACCGCGCTGGACAGCTGGCGCGGCGCGGGCGACCTCGACGAGCTGCGCAAGCAGCTGGGCATGGAGCGGCTGAACGCGCTCGGCCACGGCGACGGCTCGAAGGTGCTGGCCCAGTACGCGGTGCGCTTCCCCGGCCAGGTCGGGCGCTTGGTCCTCGACGGCGTGCCGGACCCGGGCGCCGACACGGCCGCGGTCCTCGACGCCGTCGCCGCCGGTGCTCAGTCCACATTGGACGCCTTCGCGGCGGACTGCGCGGCGCGGCACTGCGCCCTCGGCGACCCGAAAGCGGCGCTTTCGGCGGTCACCGACCAGCTGCGGCGCACGCCGGGGTCGACCGGCGAGGGGGTCACGTTCGGCCCGGGCATCGCGCTGTTCGCCGTCTACTCGGGACTGTCGCAGCGGTCGCGGTGGCCGGAGCTGGCCGACGCGATCGCCGCGGCACGCTCGGGCGACGTCGGCCCGCTCTCGGCGTTCGCGGCGCCGGTGTTGCGCGACACGCGCGCCCAGCCGTCCCGGATCGACGCGACGATCGCCACCCGCTGCAACGACAGCCAGACGCGGCTCTCGGCCGACCAGCTCGACCAGGTCGTGGCCGGGATGCGCGGCAAGTACCCGCAGTTCGGCGCGGTCGTCGCCCAGCAGCTGGCCTGGTGCGGGCCGTGGCCGGTGCGCACCGAGCCGCTGCCGGCGCCGGGCGCGCCGGGCGCCCCGCCGATCCTCGTCGCGGCGACGGCGACCGACCCGGTCACGCCCCAGGTCGGCAGCACCCGCGCGGCCGACCAGATGCCGTCCGCGGTGACGATCACCTGGCAGGGCGCGGGCCACGGCGCCCTCGGCGTCTCCCCCTGCGTCACGGACGCGGCCCGCGCGTTCCTCGTCGACGGCAAGATCCCCGCCGACGGCACCCTCTGCCCCGCGTGATCGAAGGGTCAGCACGCGTGATTGAAGGGTCATCTCCCGTGATTGGAGGGTCGACACGGCGCAGACCTCGTGTCGACCCTTCAATCACGCGTGTCGACCCTCCCATCACGCGTGTCGACCCTCCCATCACGCGTGTCGGCTCCGGAATCACGCGTGTCGGCCCTTTCGTCACCGGCGGGTGTTGAGGCGGGCGGCTTGGCGGGTCAGGTGGTCGACTTCGGCGAGGCTGGCCGCCTTGGCCGCGGCCTCGGCGTACAGCTTGGCCGCGGTTTCCAGGTCGCCGTCGCGCTCGTGGAGGTAGGCCGACACCGCGGTGTGGCGCGGGACCGTGGCGTCCACCTCGGCGAGTGCCGCGAGCCCAGCGCGCGGCCCGTCCGCTTCGCCGACGGCGACCGCGCGGTTGAGCCGCACGACCGGGCTGCCGGTGAGGCGCACCAGCTCGTCGTACCACTCGACGATCTGCACCCAGTCCGTCTCCGCCGCGTCCTGCGCGTCGGCGTGCAGGGCCGCGATGGCCGCCTGGGCCTGGAACTCGCCCAGCCGGTCGCGGGACAGCGCCCGCTGCAGGATCGCCACGCCCTCGGCGATCAACGCCGTGTCCCAGCGGGACCGGTCCTGCTCGGCCAGCGGGACCAGGGCGCCGTCGCCGGTCGTGCGGGAGGCCCGCCGGGCGTGGTGCAGCAGCATCAGCGCGAGCAGCCCCGCCACCTCCGGGTGGTCGATCGACGCCGCGAGCTGCCGGGTGAGCCGGATGGCCTCGGCGGCGAGGTCGACGTCCCCGGAGTAGCCCTCGTTGAACACCAGGTACAGAACGCGCAGCACGGTCGCGACGTCGCCGGGCTGGTCGAACCGCACCCCCGACACGGTCCGCTTGGCGCGGCTGATGCGCTGCGCCATGGTCGCCTCGGGCACCAGGTACGCCTGCGCGATCTGCCGCGTGGTCAGCCCGCCGACGGCCCGCAGCGTCAGCGCGACCGCGGACGACGGCGTCAGCGACGGGTGCGCGCACAGGAAGTACAGCTGCAGCGTGTCGTCCACGGCCGCCGCGGGCCCGGGCGCCACCTCGGCGTCGACGACGTCCTCGCGCTTGCGGCGGGCGGCCTCCGCCCTGGTCGCGTCGAGGAACTTCCGCCACGCCACGGTGACCAGCCAGCCCTTGGCGTCCCGGGGCGGGTCGGCCGGCCAGACCCGCAGCGCCTCGACCAGCGCTTCCTGGACGGCGTCCTCGGCCGCCGCGAACTCGGCGCCGCGGCGGACGAGGACGGCCAGAACACTCGGGGTGAGGCTGCGGAGCAGGGCTTCGTCCACGAGCTCAGCCGATCCGCTCGGCCAGCTCGACGATGATCCCCTCGGGCCCGCGGACGTAGCAGAGCTTGAAGCTGTCTTCGTACCGCACCAGCTCGCCGACGAGCTCGGCGCCGTGCGGCTTCAGCCGCGCCAGGACGTCCTCGATGTCCGCCACCTCGAACAGGATGTGCCGCAGGCCGGGCACGTTCGCCGGCGCCTGCGGATCCCCCGCCGCCCCCTCCGGCGTGCGGTACCGGATCAGCTCCAGCTTCCCGTGGCCGTCCGGCGTCCGCAGCATCGCCATGTCCGACCGGACGCCGTCCAGCCCGACGATCCGGTCGACCGCCCGGCCCTCGGTCGTCATCTCCGCCTCCACCTCGAGGCCGAGCTCGGCGAAGAACGCCTTCGCGGCCTCGAGGTCCCCGACGACGATGCCGACGTGCTCCAGCCGTGGCAGAACCATCGTGCTCCCCGTCATTCCGTGATGGTGGGCGGCGCGGTCATGAACGGCCGCAGCTCGAGCCACTCGTGGATCGGCTCCCCGTTCGGGCCGGGCGCGGCCGACAGCTCCGCGGCCAGTTCGAGGGCCCGCTCGTAGCTGTCGACGTCGATCACCGTCCAGCCGGCGATGAGGTCCTTGGTCTCGGGGAACGGGCCGTCGGTGACCGGCGGCTTTCCCTCGCCGTCGTAGCGGACGAACGTCCCCTCCGGGGAGAGGGCCTGGTGCTCGACGAACTCGCCGGTGGCCACCAGCTTGTCCCCGAAGTCCTGCATGTACTTGATGTGCGCGGAAACCTCTTCCGGCGTCCACTGGTCGATCGTCGTGTCGCAGTTGGCCGGGGCCGGCGCGCCGCGGTAGTGCTTCAGCAGCAGGTACTTGGCCATCGTGGTGCTCCCTCGGTGTCGGACGGCCCATTCTGGCCGCTCTCACCCCGGGGACGGAGCCGGTTCCGGGTTCTCGACATCGCCGGCGAGAGAAATTCGCGGCCGCCTCCTGAAGGGGGCGGCCGCGAAAGGATCACTGCCGGTAGGACTCCACCTCGGAGACCGGCCGGGCCGTGGCGTCGTCCGGGTTCTCGTGGAACTCCGTCTTCGCGCGCCGCTGGCGCAGCAGGTCCCAGCACTGGTCGAGCTGCTGCTCGACCGCGGTGAGGCGGTCCTTGTCGCCGCCGCTCAGCCCCACGCCGACCGAGCGCGACCGGAGCTCGTGCTCCTCCGCGATCAGCTCGTCGATCCGGCCCAGGATTTCGCCGTCGGCCATCTGTTCCTCCTCTTCGCGGGTGCGCTCGTGCAGACGCTACCCCGGCCCCGGGAATTCCCGCCGGGTGCGGATCGTTGACCAGGGCATGAGCACCGTTGAGCTGACCGCCGAGAACTTCGACCAGACGGTAACCGACAACGAGTTCGTCCTGATCGACTTCTGGGCGAGCTGGTGCGGGCCGTGCCGCCAGTTCGCGCCGGTCTACGAGAAGGCCTCCGAGAAGCACGACGACATCGTGTTCGCGAGCGTCGACACAGAAGCGCAGCAGCAGCTCGCGGCCGCCTTCGACGTCCGCTCCATCCCGACGCTGGCCATCATCCGGGACAAGACGCTGATCTACGCCCAGCCCGGCGCGCTGCCCGAAGCCGCCCTCGAAGACCTGATCAAGCAGGCCCGCGAGGTCGACATGGACGAGGTCAAGCGCAAGGCCGCCGAAGCCGAGGCCGAACAGGCCTGACCACCACCACACGGCGAAGGCCGCCCCCGCGGGGGCGGCCTTCGCCGTGTTCAGGAACGGGTGGCGAGCCCGCGCAGGAAGAACGCCAGGTTCGCCGGGCGCTCGGCCAGCCGTCGCATGAAGTAGCCGTACCACTCGTCGCCGTAGGGCACGTAGACGCGCATGCGCGCCCCCGAGGCCGCGATCCGCTGCTGCTCCTCCGGCCGGATGCCGTAGAGCATCTGGAACTCGTGGTCGTCGTCCTCGCGGCCGTTCTCCTCGGCCAGCGCGGCGGCGATCTCGATCATCCGCGGGTCGTGCGAGGCCACCATCGGATAGCCCTGGCCGGCCATCAGGACGCGCAGGCAGCGGACGTAGGACTTGTCCACCTCGGACTTCTCCTGGAACGCCACCGACTCCGGCTCGGCGTAGGCGCCCTTGCAGAGCCGCACGCGCGAGCCCGGGCCGGAAAGCTCCCGGCAGTCCTGCTCGGTGCGCCGCAGGTAGGCCTGCAGCACCGCGCCCACCCACGGGTACTCGCCGCGCAGCTCGCGCAGGATGCCGAGCGTCGAGTCCGTGGTGGTGTGGTCCTCCATGTCGAGCGTCACGGTGGCCCCGACCGCCTCGGCCGCCGCGCAGATCTTCCGCGCGTTCTCGAGCGCGACGTCCTCGCCGTTCGACGGCAGGAACTGCCCGACCGCCGACAGCTTCACCGAGACGTCCGCGCCCTCGGCCAGGCCTTCCGCGGCCAGCGCGGTCAGCACCGCCTCGTAGGCGGCCACGGTCGCCGCCGCCTGCGCGGCGTCGGTGGTGTCCTCGCCCAGGTGGTCGAGGGTGATCCGGCGGCCGTCCGCAGCCAGTTCCCTGGCCACGCGGACGGCGTCGGCGGTCTCGGACCCGGCGACGAACCGGCGCACCACGGAGCGCGTGGCGGGCACGGCCTCGACGAGCCGCCGGATGCCCTTCGAGCGGGCGGCGGCGAGCAGCGGGGCACGCAGCATGACGGTCTCCCTCTCAGCCCTGGTGCGGGTAACGCACGCTGGTCGGCGGCACGAACGTCTCCTTGACCGAGCGGGGGCTCGTCCAGCGGAGCAGGTTGAAGATCGAGCCGGCCTTGTCGTTGGTGCCCGAGGCCCGCGCGCCGCCGAACGGCTGCTGGCCGACGACGGCGCCGGTCGGCTTGTCGTTGACGTAGAAGTTGCCCGCGGAGAACTTCAGCGCCTCGGACGCCTTCGCGACGGCGGTGCGGTCGTTGGCGATCACCGCGCCGGTCAGCGCGTACGCGGCGGAGGAGTCGATCAGCTTCAGGACGTCGTCGAAGCCGCCGTCCTCGTAGACGTGCACCGACAGGATCGGGCCGAAGTACTCGGTCGAGAAGATCTCGTGCTTCGGGTTGTCCGAGACGAGGATCGTCGGCTTGACGAAGTAGCCGACGCTGTCGTCGGCCGTGCCGCCGGTGAGGACCTCGACCGAGGGGTCGTTCTTCACGCGGTCGAAGAGGTCGGAGTGCTTGGTGAACGCACGCCGGTCGATGACCGCGCCGCCGAAGTGCGACAGGTCGGTGACGTCGCCGTAGGACAGCGCCTCGGTCTCGGCGACCAGGCCGTCCTTCAGCTCGTTCCAGACGCTGCGCGGGATGTACGCGCGCGAAGCGGCGGAGCACTTCTGGCCCTGGTACTCGAAGGCGCCGCGGACCAGGGCGGTGCGCAGGACGTCGACGTCGGCGGAGGTGTGCGCGAGCACGAAGTCCTTGCCGCCGGTCTCGCCGACCAGCCGCGGGTAGCCGCGGTAGCCCGCGATGTTCGCGCCGACCGTGCCCCACAGGTGCTGGAAGGTCGCGGTCGAGCCGGTGAAGTGGATACCGGCCAGG
The DNA here is from genome assembly GCF_053586895.1 of Amycolatopsis sp. NPDC003731. Classification (NCBI taxonomy): domain Bacteria; kingdom Bacillati; phylum Actinomycetota; class Actinomycetes; order Pseudonocardiales; family Pseudonocardiaceae; genus Amycolatopsis; species Amycolatopsis sp. NPDC003731. Next base: position 16,384 of record NZ_JBSFNC010000034.1, read on the forward strand.
TCGCGGTGGGTCAGGGCGACCTCGGAGACGGCCTTGCCGTCGCCCGGCAGCAGGTTGATCACGCCCGGCGGCATCCCGGCCTCTTCGAGCAGCCGCATGGTCAGGTGCGCCGCGAACGACTGCGTCGGCGACGGCTTCCACAGCACGGTGTTGCCCATCAGCGCGGGCGCGGTCGGCAGGTTGCCGGCGATCGCGGTGAAGTTGAACGGCGTGATCGCGTAGACGAACCCTTCCAGGGGCCGGTGCTCCATCCGGTTCCACACGCCCGGCGAGCTGATCGGCTGCTCGGCGAGGATGCGGCGGCCGAACTCGACGTTGAAGCGCCAGAAGTCGGCGAGCTCGCAGGCGGAGTCGATCTCGGCCTGGGTCGCGGTCTTGGACTGGCCGAGCATGGTGGCGGCGTTGAGCGTGGCGCGCCACTTGCCGGTGAGCAGGTCGGCGGCGCGCAGCAGGATCGCGGCGCGGTCATCGTAGGACAGCGCGCGCCACTCCGGCGCGGCCTTCGCGGCGGCCGCGATGGCGTCGGTGGCGTCCTGCTGGGTGGCGCTGTGGATGGTGCCGAGGACGTGCTTGTGGTTGTGCGGCTGGACGACGTCGATCTTCTCGCCGCCACCGGGGCGCTGCTCGCCGCCGATGGTGACGGTCAGGTCGACCGGTTCCGCATGGCCCAGCCGCTTGAGCGCACCCTCGAGTTCCGCGCGCTCAGCGCTGCCCGGCGCGTAGGTCAGCACCGGCTCGTTCGTCGGGGCGGGGGTCTGGGTCACGGCGTCCACGGCGGCTCCTCTGCTCTGTAGTCCAGATGCCCCGAACGGTAACTCCGGACACGCTCCGGCGGCTTGTCCGATCGGCTAAAATCGCTCGTATGATCTTGGCTGATCGGCTAACACCGCCGTGACGTCGTTGCGCCACGTCCTGGCGACGCTCGGCGAGCCGCTCGTCGAGGTCGTCGTGGCACCACACGGCCTCGGCGTCGCCGTCACCGACGTCGTGATCCTCGACCCGGAGGACCCCTTGGAGGCCTCCCCCAGCGACCTGGTGCTGGTGATCGGCGCGCGCGGCCGGGCGGCGGCGCCGGCCATCCGCGCGGCCGGGCGCGGCGGCGCGGCCGCGGTGGCGGTCAAGGGCGCGACGGGTGCCGACGTCGCCGCCGACGCGGGCGTCGCGCTGCTGACGGTCGGGTCGGAAGCACGCTGGGAGCAGGTGGAATCGCTGGCCCGCGGCGTCGTCGAGGCGGCGCGCGCGGGCGGTGAAGCGGCCAGCGGCGAGGTCCTCGGCGACCTGTTCGCCCTGGCCCAGACGATCGCGACGCTCACCGGCGGCCTGGTCAGCATCGAAGACACCGCGAACCGCGTGCTCGCGTACTCGCGCGCCGGCGACGAGGTCGACGAACTGCGGCGGCTGTCGATCCTCGGCCGCGAGGGGCCGGAGCGCTACCTCGCGATGTTGCGCGAATGGGGCGTCTACCAGCGGTTGCGCGCCGGGGAAGGGATCGTCCGGATCGACGAGCGGCCCGAGCTGGGCATCCGCCGCCGCATCGCGGCCGGCATCCACGCGGGCAAGCAGCCGCTGGGCACGATCTGGGTCCAGGAGGGCGCGCAGCCGCTCACCGAGCGGGCCGAGACGGCGCTGCTCGGCGCGAGCCGCACCCTGGCGCCGCAGCTGATCCGGGCGCGCACGCTGCCGAGCCCGGAGCTGCGGCTGCGCGAGGATCTTCTGGCGAGCCTGCTGGAAGGCCGGCTCGACGCGGAGTCCGTCGCCGACGACATCGGCGCCGATCCGGCCCGGCCGGCCCAGGTGCTGGCGTTTTCCCTGGAACGGTCGGACAACCGGCAGCTGCGGCGGGCCGAACTGGTCCACCTGATCGCCGTGCACACGGCGGCCTACCGGCGCAGCGCGCTGGTGAGCGTGATCGGCGGCCGCGTCTACGCGCTGCTGCCGGACCTGCCCGAGCACTCGGACGCGGCAGTGCTCGCGCTGGCCCGCGAAATCACCGCGACGGCCCGCCGGCACCTGGACGTCCCGGTCCGGGCGGCCGTCGGCGGCGTGGTCCCCCGGCTGTCGGAGGCGGCGGCATCCCGCGGCGACGCCGACCGCGTCCTGGCGGCGATGACCCGCGGGCACTGGGCGGCGGACGTGGCGTCGCTGGCCGACGTCCGCGCCGAGGTGCTGCTGTCGGAGGTGCTGGCCTACCTGGGGTCGCAGCCGCGGATCCGCGACCCGCGGCTGACCGCGCTGGTGGAGCACGACACCGAGCACGGCGGCATCCTGGTCCCGGCGGTCCTGGCCTGGCTGAACGCCTTCGGCGACGTCCGCGCCGCAGCCCGGGTGCTGAACATCCACCCCAACACGGTCCGCTACCGGGTCCGGCGCGCGGCGGAGGTGTCCGGAGTGGACTTCGACGACCCGGCGCAGCGCCTGTTAACTCAGCTGCAGCTTCGGCTGTGAAGCTGCTAGCTTCGCGCGCGTGGATCTCTTTTCGCGCACGTGGGCGGCGTTGCGCGCCGCGGTCGCTTCCCTCCCCGACTCGGAGTTTTCGAAGCCCTCGGGCTGCCGCGGGTGGCTGGTCCGGGACCTGGTCTGCCACCTGGTGATCGACGCGCAGGACGTGCTGATCACCCTCGCCACCCCGGCCTCCTCGGCGTTGACGCACGACGCGATCACGTACTGGGCGGTGTCGTCGTCGCTGCCTTCGGGCGAGGACCCGCTGTCGGCGCTGATCGTCCGCCTGGCGGCGGCGTACGAGGACCCGGCGCTGCTGAAGTTCCACCTGGACGACGTGGGCGCGGCGGCGGGCCGGGCGGCGGACCTGGTGGACCCGGGAGAGCGGGTGTCGACCCAGGAGATGGTCCTGACGGCGGGCGACTACCTGTCGGCGTACGTGCTGGAGTGGACGCTGCACCACCTGGACCTGGTGGCACACGTGCCGTCGGTGCCGGGCCCGCCGGCGGAGGGGCTGGCGCGGACCCGGGCGATGCTGGAGAAGATCGCGGGGGCGGAGTTCCCGGCGTCGTTCTCGGACGAGGACGTCCTGCTGGTCGGGACCGGCCGGCGCGCGGCTTCGGACGAGGAGACGGCCTTGCTGGGCGATCTGGCCGCACGGCTGCCGCTGGTGCTCGGGTGAGGCAGGGCGCCCTGCCTCACCCGGCTCACCTCACGCCCGCACCAGGCTGAACCGGCGCCGCTCGACGTCGATCTGCTGGATGCGGACCGACAGCCGCGTCCCGGCCTGCGGGGCCTCGTTCGTCACCAGCAAGCCGTGGATGCCGTCCGCGACTTCGACGAACGCGCCGAACGGCACCACCCGGGTCACGACGCCGTCGAGGACGCCGCCCTCGGCGTGGGCCGCCACGAACTCCTGCCATGGGGTCATGCGATTTCACCTCCTTCCCGCGCACGTCCCGATCACGAGGACAGTCGCGCGGAGACGGCGGGCCACGGGCCCGCCCGGAGGTCACGGCTCAGCCGGGTACCCCGTCTGCTCACGGCTCGAGGCCGACCCGGCAGTCATCCGGAAACCATACCGGAATTCGCCGTCGAAATTCGTTGACCTGATATCCGCAGATCAGGAAATAGGCTGACGCTGCCCCGCCAGTTCGGCGAGCGCGGCGAAAGAATCGAGCCGGGCGGATTGGTCGTGGGCGGCGGTCGTGGCGAGGATTTCGTCGGCGCCGGTGAGCGCGACCAGCCTGCCCAGCCGCTCCTCGACCTCGGCCGGCGTCCCCCAGATCTGACCGTCCACAGTCTCCTCGAGCCGCTTGCGCTCGCGGTCGGTCATCGGCGCCGCGAGGATCTCGTCCGGCGGGTTCAGCGGCGGGAAAACGCCGTGGGAGCGCGAATACACCGTCGCCCAGGCTTCCGAGACGAGCAGGCGGCGCGCGGCCGCCGCCGAGTCCGCCACCGCGATCGCCGTCGACACCACCACGTACGGCTCGCGCGCCCACTCGGACGGCTGAAACCCGTCCCGGTACCGCGTCACGGCTTCGGCCAGGGCCTGTTCGCCGCGCACCGGGGCGATCACCAGCGGCAGCCCGAGCTCCGCGGCGAGGTCCGCGCCCGACCCGGTGGCCAGCAGGAACGGCGGCACGCGCAGCCCCTCGGCCGGGTAGGCGTGCACCCCGCGGTGCTCGCCCGCGAAGAACCCGAGCAGCGCACGGACCTGCGCCCCGAAGCCGTCGGCCGCTTCCTTGCCGTGGCCCAGCGCTTCGCGGACGCCGGCGGTGAACCCGACGGACCGGCCGAGTCCCATGTCGATCCGGCCCGGGTGAAGCGCTTCCAGGACGCCGAACTGCTCGGCCACGACCAGCGGCCGGTGGTTCGGCAGCATCACACCCCCGGTCCCGACGCGGATGCGGCTCGTCGCCCCCGCGACGGCGGCGGCCAGCACGGTCGGCGCGGACCCGGCGACGCCCGGCACGCCGTGGTGTTCGGACACCCAGAACCGGTGGTAGCCCAGCCGTTCGACGTCGGCGGCGAAGGCGACGGTGTCCCGCAGCGCCTGCGCGGGCCCGCGGTGCCGCCGCACCGGCGAACGGTCGAGCACGGAGATCCTCACGCCGGGTGCAACGCCCACCGCCCGGCGGGATTCCCGTCAGGGCCGCCAGCGCTCGCTGTACTCCGGGTGGTCGGCGTAGGGCAGGGCCAGCAGGCGCAGCGTCAGGCACCAGTTGGAGCCGGCCTCGTCGGCGGGCACGTGGCAGGTCTCACACCAGTATTCGCTGCCGTAGAGCGGAAAACCGGGCACCTTCTCCGACACCGTGGTGCGGTGGGCGAGCAGGATCCGCCGGGTCGCCTCGATCTCGTTGATCATCTGGTTGACCACGTCGAGCTCGAGATCGGTCAGCCCGCGGATCTTCTGCTCCACGGCGACCTTCGTCTCGCCGCGGTTCATCGCCTCGCCGGCCTTGGCCTTGTTGACGGCCTGCATGATCAACGCCTGCCGCGCGCCCACCCGCGCCGCGAGGAAAGCGATCAGGTCGTCCACGAACGGCCTCCTTCCTCGAACCCGCTCCCCGATGGCCCCGGGGAGTCGTCGATTCGGGACCGCACGTTACGCCGTCGGAGACCAAGATCGTGACATCGAGATCGGCCGTGCAACATTTGTGACCCGAAAGGCGACAGCGGGCGCTTGGGTGATCACTGCGCGTTCGGATTCGTTCTTTCGGCGGAACGCAATTGCCCCGCACGATCTCCGTTTCCGTGAGGACCGCCACGGCTGTGGTCGTGGTTACAGCTCGTGCCGGAAAACGGTCTTGTCCGTGTCACTCCGTAACGCCGGGCTGCGCCGCCGCAAGCCGTGAGGGTCAGTCGGGGCGGGCCTTGCTCGGCTGGACCCGCTTCGGCTCCCCCGGCATCTTCGGGTAGTCCGGCGGGTACGGCAGGTCCCCCAGCCCGTGGTCACGCCGGTCCCGCTCGTACCACTCCAGCGCCGTCTCCAGCCCGAACGGCGTCTCGTCCATCGCCGCGTGCAGGTCGCCGTACTCGTCCAGGAACGCCGGGATCGTCAGCACGTCGAAGTCGTCCGCGTCCACCTCGCCCAGCAGGTCCCACGTCACCGGCGTCGACACCGTGGCCCTCGGTGTCCCCCGGACCGACCACGCCGAAGCCACCGTCCGGTCCCTCGCCGCCTGGTTGTAGTCCAGGAACACGCGGCCGCCGCGTTCCTCCTTCCACCAGGAGATCGTCGCCTTGGCCGGGATCCGGCGCTCCACCTCGCGGCCCAGCGCGATCACCGCGTGGCGGACCGCCACGAAGTCCCACTCCGGCCGGATCCGGACCAGCACGTGCACCCCACGGCCGCCCGACGTCTTCGGCCAGCCCGTCAGGCCCGCGTCCGCCAGGACCTCGCGGACCACCATGGCCACCTCGACCGCGTCCGCGAAGCCGGCCCGGTCCGGCGGGTCGACGTCGATGCGGAGCTCGTCCGGGTGGTCGGCGTCGGACCGGCGGACCGGCCACGGGTGGAAGTCGAACGTGCCGAGGTTGGCCGCCCACGCGAACACCGCCGGCTCGGTCGGGCACACTTCCGCGGCCTTGCGGCCCGACGGGAACGTGATCTCGGCCGTCTCGACCCACGACGGCGCGCCCTTGGGCACGCGCTTGGCGTAGAACCAGTCGCCCTCGACGCCGTCGACGTAGCGCTTCAGCGTTGTCGGGCGCTCGCCGATCGCGCGCAGCAGCGGGGCGCCGACCGTGATGTAGTGCTCGACGACCTGCCGCTTCGTGATGCCGCGCTGGGGGAAGTACACCTTGTCGGGGCTCGAGACGCGGACCGTGCGCCCGCCCACCTCGTACTCGACCGGGTCACCGTTCTTGGGCATGCGGCCACGCTAGCGCCCGGCACCCGCCCGGTAGGCTCGAACGGGTGTCCGGCCGCACCAAGCTGATCGTCGCGCTCGCCGTGCTCGCCGGGTTCGCGGCGGCCGCGGTGCTGCTGCCGATCCCCGGTCCGGCCGAGCTGCGGGCCTGGGCCGCCACCACCGGCCCCGCCACCCCGCTCGTGCTGCTCGTCGCCTACTCGCTGCTCACCGTGGCACCCATCCCGCGGACGGTGTTCAACCTCGCCGCCGGCCTGCTCGTCGGCACCGCGGCCGGGATCGCGATCGGCCTGGTCGCCACCACCATCGCGGCCGGCCTCTCCTTCGGGCTGGCCCGGCTGCTCGGCCGCGACCTGGTCACCCGCCACCTGCACCGGTCCGCCGTCCGCACGGTCAACGACCGCCTCTCCGACGGCGGCGTCCTCGCCGTCACGTCGCTGCGGCTGATCCCGGTGGTGCCGTTCGCCCCCTTCAGCTACCTCTGCGGGGTGTCCTCGGTGCGGCTGGTCCCGTACCTGACCGGTACGCTGCTCGGGAGCGTGCCCGGCACGGTCGCCGTGGTGGTCCTCGGCGACGCGCTGACCGGCGACACGCCGCCCGCGCTGCTCGCCTGTTACGGCGTGTTCGCGCTGGCCGGAGCGATCGGCCTGGTCAAGGTGTTCAAGAAGCGGGCACCGGCCGAACCGCAGCCCGCCGGACCGGCTGGCTGACGCGAAGAGCACGCGGCCGACCGCTACACTCGATCGGGTGCGCGAAGCGGTAACGCGCTGAGCAGGGCCACCACCACCGGGAATTTCGTCAGGAGCAGTCGCCATCGACACCGGTCAGCTGATCGCGGGGCACTACCGCCTCGTCGAGCACATTGGTAGCGGTGCCATGGGTGTCGTGTGGCGCGCGACGGACGTGCGCCTCGAACGCACCGTCGCGATCAAGCAGATCCTCCCGCAGCCGGGTGTCTCCGAGACCGAACGCGACAACATGCGCCAGCGCGCGATGCGCGAGGCCAAGAACGCGGCCCGGTTCCAGCACCCGAACGCCATCGTGGTGTTCGACATCGCCGAGCACAACGGCGACCCCTGCCTGGTGATGGAGTACCTCGACGGGCCCAGCCTCTCCACGATCCTCGCCGAGGAGGGCACGCTGCCGCTCGGCCGGGTGGCCCGGATCGGCGAGCAGGTCGCGTCCGCGCTGGTGGCCGCCCACCGCGCCGGGATCGTGCACCGCGACGTCAAGCCGGGCAACATCCTCATCGACCAGACCGGCACCGCGAAGATCACCGACTTCGGCATCTCCCGCGCGGCCGGCGACATGACGCTGACGGCGACCGGCCTGATCGGCGGCACCCCGGCGTACCTGGCGCCCGAACTGGCCCGCGGCGCCGACCCGGTGCCCAGCTCCGACGTCTTCGCCCTCGGCGCCACCCTCTACCAGGCGATCGAGGGCACCACGCCGTACGGCAACACGACCAACCAGCTCGCGCTGCTCTACGCGGCGGCCAACGGTCAGATCAACCCGCCGGTGCAGGCGGGCGGGGCCACCGCGCTGCTGATGAGCCTGCTGCGCAGCGAGCCGGGCGAGCGGCCGAGCATGGCCGAGGCCCGCGAGCGGCTGGCCGCGCTGGCCCGGACCGAGCCCGGCGGCATGACGGCGTCCCCGCCGCTGCTCTCCGGCGGCGGGGGCCGCAAGCCCGCCGCCCCCGCGTCCACCGACGACGGCGAGCGGCCGCCGTGGCAGCGGACGGCGAACAAGGCGCCGTCGTCCCCGCCGGTCGGCACGCCCGTGCCCGCGAGCAAGGCAGCCTCGAACCCACCCCGCCCGACGGCGGCGTTCATGCCGATGCGGTCCCCGGCCGCCCCGCCGAACACCCCGCCCAGACCGATGCCCGCGGCCGCGCCGACGGCCAGGGCGCCCCAGTACTCGTCGAACACCCCGAAGCCGGACAACAAGCGCAAGTACGCGCTGTTCGCCGGCGCCGGCGCGGCGGTCGTCGTGGTCGCGGTGATCGTGTTCCTGGTCCTGAACTCGGGCAACGGCGGGGGCGCGGGCAACAACCAGGCCGGCCAGACGCCGGGCAACCAGCCGACGACGGGCCACAGTTCGTCCAAGACCAACAGCAGCCCGACCAACTCGGCGCAGCCGGCCGACCTGGGCAAGACCAAGTCCGAAGGCAGGATCACCGCCATCGGGGCCACCGGCCAGCAGCTGGTCAACTTCTTCAACGCCCCGGCCGACAACTGGAACATGCTGACCCCGGCCGCCCAGGCGGTCTACGGCGACCAGCAGCAGTTCCAGCAGTACTGGGCGGACAACAAGAAGAACATCGGCTCGTTCAACACCGCTCGCACGGACGAGGGTGTGGCCGACGACGGCTCGGTGCAGATGTACCTCAACATCTTGAACGGCCGGCACAAGTTCCGGATGGTGATCGTCGGCGGGCAGACGCTGATCGATGCGAACACCAAGCTCGACGCGATCTCGGCCAGTTCGAGCAACTGAGACGTAACGCGCGTCCGGTGGGCTGAGGCGCCCCGATGGCCTACCGTGGTGGCATGGCCGACGACGGAGCTTCGCTGCCGGGCCAGAATCCTCGCTTCCACGAGGACCTGGTCGGCCTGGACCCGTACGACCCGGAGGCGCGCGCGTTCGCCGAGCACCTCGACCGCATCGAGCGGTGCGGCCCGAACTACACCATCGAGGCCGCCCTCGACGGGGTGGCCGACTTCGCCGACTCCAGCAACCGGCTCGGCGGGCTGCGCTACTGGGTGTCCGCCCTGATCGTGGTGCTCATCGTGCTGGGCGTGATCGTGGCCGCATGGGACATCGTGGTGCACGCCCTCGCCTGGCTCGCGGCGTAACGTGGATCGGGTGAAAGGTATGAAACCCGTTGTCGGCGCGACCCCGCGCGTCGTGAAGTCCGAGCAGGAATGGCGGGCGCAGCTCAGCCCCGACGAGTACGCCGTGCTCCGCCAGGCGGGGACCGAACGGCCGTTCACCGGTGAGTACACCGACACCAAGACCACCGGCGTCTACGAGTGCCGCGCGTGCGGTGCCGAGCTGTTCCGCAGCGACACCAAGTTCGAGAGCCACTGCGGATGGCCGTCGTTCTACGACCCGGCGGATTCCGACGCCGTGCTGCTGCGCGAAGACCGCACCATGGGCATGAAGCGGATCGAGGTGCTCTGCGGCTCCTGCCACAGCCACCTCGGGCACGTCTTCGAGGGCGAGGGCTACCCGACCCCCACCGACCAGCGCTACTGCATCAACTCGATTTCGCTGAAGCTGGTCCCCGAGTCCTAAATCTCCCTTAAGCGAGCAACCCGCCGCCCTTCCTCGAACGTAGTCTCCGCACACGGACGAGGGAGGGCGGACTCATGACCGACACCTGGGGTATTCCCGGACCGGTGTTCGCGGGGCTCTACCTGGGCCTGCTGCTGGCGGTGGCGCTCTACGGCGCGGTTCGCGGCAGGCGGATTTCGCGCGGGGACGCCAGCAACGCGCCGGAGCGTCCCGAAGAGTTCGCCCTGCTGGCCGGCGGGCGGGACCGGCTCGGCGAGTTCGTCGTCGCGACGCTGCTGGAGGAGCAGTTCGTCCGCCTCGACGGCACCGGCAAGCTGCACCGCGTCCGCGGCACGGCCTCCGACGACCTCGGCCGCGCCGCGCTGGCGCGGATCGGCAAGACCGGGAACTGGTTCGGCCGGGTCCGCGACGAGGTGGCGCGGCACGCCTCGGTGGTCAAGCTGGAGGGGAAGCTGGCCGCCCGTGGCCTGCTCACCGACGTCCGCGCGGTGCGGGCGGGCTGGGTGACCGTGGCGGTGGCCTACGGCGCGCTGGCCGTACTCGGCGTGCTCCGGCTGATCGACGGGTCGGCGAGCGGGCACCCCGTCGGCTACCTGGTCCTGCTGCTGGTGCTGAACACCGTCGCGCTCATCGTCACCGTGATCTGCGCCGTCAACCGGCCGCGCGTCAAGATCACCGCCGCCGGTCGCGCCGCCCTGGAGAAGGCGCGCCGCGACGGCACGTTCACTGCCGGGGCTGCGGGCACCGTCGCGTCGCAGGGCCTGAGCGCGCACCCGGACAAGGACGTCCGGCTGGCCGTCGGGCGGGCCGTGTCGCAGGCCGCCGCGCAGGTGTACCGCCGTCCGCGCCGGGCCGGCTGGGCGGCGGCCGGCGGGGCGGGCGCCGGCTACTACGGCGGCGGCTCCTGCAGCAGCGGCAGCTCGTGCGGCGGCGGGGGCGGCTGCGGCGGAGGCGGCGGTGGAGGGTGCGGCGGTTGAAACGCCGACGCGAGCGCGTGCGTCTCACAGCTACGGTAACCGCGACGAACTGAGGGGAGACGGGCGATGACCGACCCGTGGGGCATCTCCGGACCGGATTTCGTGGTCCTCTACATCGCACTGCTCGGCGTGGTCCTGCTGATGAGGGTCATTGTGTCCGGCGTCGTGAGCAGCCGGGCGCTGCGGGCGGACGCCGTCGCGCCCGGCCCGCCGCCGACCGTCTACCAGCTCGCCTTCCTCGCCGGCGGCCCCGACCGGGCCGTCGACGCGGCGATCGCGGCCCTGGTCGAGCGCGGCCAGCTGCGCGTCAACAGCTACAAGCAGGTCAGCCAGGCCGGGACGCGCCCGGCCGAGCCGCTGGAGCGGGCGGTCTTCGACGCCGCGCAGCTGAAGACGACGGCGACGCTGCGGGCGCACGGCCGCCAGTCCGCGGCGATGCGGGCCCTGGAAGAGGGTCTCGACCAGCGCGGGCTGCTGGCGTCGGCGGCCGCCAAGCGGCAGGCGCGCACGTTCGGGTTGCTGCTGCAGCTGGCCGTGCTGGCGTTCGGGGTGGCCCGGCTGGTCAACGGCATCGCGCTGGGCCGCCCGGTCGGGATCCTGGTGTTCCTGGTGATCGTCGCGGCGGTGCTGGCCGTCGTGGCGGCGGTGCGCCGGTCGAAGACGGGCGCCCGGCAGCCGTCGGCGGCGGGCCACCGCCTGCTGGGCCAGGCCCGGGCCGCGGCGAGCGGGCCGGTCCCGGCCGGCATGCTGGCCGGCGGCGTCCTGCTCGGCGGGGCGGCGGCCGCGGTCGCCCTCGGCGGCTGGGCGATGTACCCGGACGAGGAGCTCAGCGCGGCGCTGGCCCCGCCGGTGACGTCCTACGGGGGCGGGGGCTCGTCGGGTTCGTCGTGCAGCAGCGGGTCGTCGTGCTCGAGCTCGTCGTGCAGCAGCGGCTCTTCGTGTGGTTCGTCGTGCGGCGGCGGAGGGGGTTGCGGTGGGTGAGCTGGGCATCGGGATCGGCTGGCGGCACGAGCTCGACCTGTCCATCGCGCGGCTGCCGGGCGTGGACTGGGTCGAGGTCGTCGCCGAGAACCTGCACGCCGACCACCTGCCGGAGACGCTGGTGGCGCTGCGCAAGCGAGGCTTGCCGGTGCTGCCGCACGCGGTCTCGCTGTCCCTCGGCGGGGCCGAGCCCCTGGACACCGGGCGCGTCCAGCACCTCGCGGAGATCGCGCGGGCCCTGGACGCGCCGCTGGTCAGCGACCACGTGTGTTTCGTGCGCGCGGGCGGGCTCGACTCGGGGCACCTGATGCCGCTCCCCCGCACCCGCGAGGCCCTGGAGGTGCTGGTGGCGAACGTGCGGCTGGCCCAGTCCATCGTGGACGTCCCGCTGGCGCTGGAGAACATCGCCGCGGTGCTCGACTGGCCGGACGCCGAGCTGACCGAGGAGCAGTTCCTCACCGAGCTGACCGAGCGGACGGATTGCCGGCTGATCATCGACGTCGCGAACCTGTACGCGAACGCCCGCAACATCGGCACGGACCCGGTGGCGTTCCTGGACGGCATCCCCTGGGAGAGGCTGGCGTACGTCCACATGGCGGGCGGCATCGAGCGCGACGGCGTCTACCACGACACACACGCGCACCCGGTGCTGCCGGAGGTGCTGGCGCTGCTGGCAGAGCTCCGCCGCCGGACCGACCCGCCGGGCGTGCTCCTGGAGCGCGACGACGACTACCCGACCGACGACGAACTTGCGGCGGAGCTGCTGGCGTTGCGCACGGCGGTGGCGGGATGAGCCGCGCGGAGCTGGCCCGGCGCCAGGCGGAGCTGCTGCAGGCGCTGCTGGCCGACGGCCCGGCACCAACCGGTTTCGACCCGGCCCGGCTGCGGGTGGAGGCCGGGGTGCTGCGGAGGAAACACGGTCGGGTGCTGGCGTACCAGCGGCCCGAGCTGGCAGAGGCCCTCGGCGAGCGGTTCGGGCCGCTGTTCGCGCAGTTCAACGCGGCCCGGCCGAAGAAGGCAACCGAGCGCTCGGGGGCGTACGCGGACGAGTTCGTGACATGGCTGACCGAGGGCGGCCACCTGCCAAAGCCGAAGCGGCGACTGGTGGACCGCCTCCGGCGCCGCTGATCCACAAATCCGCCAGGGTGTGGACAACACGGCCCGCAAAACCCGCACCCCACCCAGACCCGCCCCGCCACGCCGATCCGAAGCCAGAACACGGCCGGTGGTACCGGGTCAAGGCACGCTTTCCCGCCTTGACGCGGTACCACCGGCCGTAGTCACAATCCGGCTTCGGGGTGGTGGGCACGCAAGCCGCTCACCAAGGCGACCTGACACCACCCAGGTCAGGGCGTCCAGGTCGGTTTGTCGACTCCCGGCTGCCGCGTCCCGAACTCCCAGTGCGGTTGCGCGCCCGGCAGCCCGCCGGCCATCCGCACCCGCGTCATCCGCCCGTACCCGCTGTCCGTTTCCTCCAGCAGATCGCCGTAGTCGACGTCGGCCGCGGCCGCGGCCGGGGCCTTGCGGCCCAGGGAATCCAGCCACCGGCCCGTTCCCGCCAACGAGAGCCGGGCGCGCCAGGTCCCGCCCTCGTCGACCTGGCGCCGCAGGGCCGTCATCACCGCCGCTGCCGCGAGCCAGCCCGTCGCGTGGTCCAAGGCCTGGACCGGCAGCGGCGACGGAGGATCGCCGAAAGCCATCCCGCTCGACATCTGGACCAGGCTGTCGAAGCCGCGCCGCCGGGCCCACGGGCCTTCCCAGCCGTACGCGCTCAGGTCCGCGATCACCAAGCCCGGCCGCAGCTCGGCCAGCTCCGCAGGCCCGAACCCGATGCGCTCCAGCGCACCCGGGCGGAACGACTGCACCAGCACGTCCGCCCGGCTGATCAGCTTCTTCAGCCGTGCGCGGCCGCCCTCGGTGTCCAAGGCGACGAACGCCGAGCGCTTGCCCTGGTTCGTGTCCCGCACCAGCGCCTCGACCCGCGGCAGGTGCGCCGCCCCGACGTGCAGGACGTCGGCGCCGTGCGCGGCCAGCACCCGGCCGGCCACCGGACCCGCGAGGACGTGGGTCAGCTCCAGCACCCGGATGCCGCCCAGCGGCCGGTCCGAGTAGAACAACGTCCGCTTCGGCGCGTCGGCGACCGGGGACAGCGAAACCAGCGGCAGCGACGCCACCGCCTCCCCTTGGGGATGCACAGCCCAGTCCGCCGGCGGCCGCAGTTCGGCGGCCGCTCCCCCGGCGGTGACGACGGCGTGCTCCACCTCGCGCGCCGGACGTCCGGCGACCGCCTTCTCGACGGCCTCGCGGGCTCCGGGCACGCCCAGGCCCCAGCACACCGCCGCTTCGTGACGCGGGTAGTTGCAGTGCAGGCGCACCCAGCCGTCGGCCGCGCGGTAGTCGCCCGACAGCGGTGCCCAGACCGGCTCGGCTCCGACGCCGTCCACCCGCAGCAGCTGCTCGCTCCGGAACGCCGCCGCCGCATGACGCGTGTCCGCCGTGACCACGCCGGGTTCGATGGCACGCACCCGGAGCATCTCGCCGGCCGCCAGGGTCGCCGCGGCCACCGAAGCCGTGGCGGCCGCCGCGACCCGGTACGGCCCGGGCAGCACGTCCTCGGTTCCGGTCAGCTCGAACGGACCCGGCGAAGACCCGGTCAGGGTGTCCCAGACACCCTCGACTACCTCGCGCACTACGGGAGAGCCGCGACGAGCTCGGCGGGCGGCACGCGGGTGCCGGTGTAGAACGGGATCTCCTCGCGCACGTGCAGCCGCGCCTCGGTGCCGCGCAGGTGGCGCATCAGGTCGACGATCCGGTGCAGCTCGTCGGCCTCGAAGGCGAGGATCCACTCGTAGTCGCCCAGCGCGAACGACGCGACGGTGTTCGCGCGGACGTCCGGGTAGTCGCGGGCTTCCTTGCCGTGGTCGGCGAGCATCTTGCGGCGGTCGGCGTCCGGCAGCAGGTACCACTCGTAGGACCGCACGAACGGGTAGACGCAGATGTACTTGCGGGCCTCTTCACCGGCCAGGAACGCCGGGATGTGGCTCTTGTTGAACTCGGCGGGCCGGTGCAGCGCGGTCTGGCTCCAGACCGGCGTCGACGCGCGGCCCAGCGGCGTCCGGCGGAACCCGGCGTACGCGGCCTGGACCTGCTCGATCTCCTCGGCGTGCCACCAGATCATGAAGTCGGCGTCGGCGCGCAGCGCGGAGAGGTCGTAGACACCCCGCACGGTGACGCCCTTGGCCTCCAGGCCGTCGAGGTACTCGGCGGTCTCCCGGCCGGCGGTCCCGCGGTCCTCGCCCAGCCGGCCCGGTTCGATCCGGAAGACCGACCAGGTGGTGTAGCGGATGGTGTCGTTGAGCTCGTTGTAGTTGACCCGCGCCATGGCTCCATCCTGTCACCGCGGCGACGCGCCCGCCGCCACGGGTCAGGTGAGCGCACTCACGCGGAAAGGTGGGCCGCTATCCGCTGCGCCGCCGCCTCCGCCGTGGCCACGCAGGCCGGCAGGCCGACGCCGTGCAGGGTCGCCCCGGCGATCGCCAGGCCCGGCACCTCCGCGACGGCCTTCTCGATCCGTTCGACGCGGTCGAGGTGGCCGGTGCCGTACTGCGGGAGCCCGCCGCCCCACCGCGTCACCAGCGTCTCGATCGGGGCCGCCGTGATGCCGGTCAGCCGGGCGAGGTCGTCGCGGACCACGCGGACCAGCTCGACGTCGTCGTACTGCAGCGCGCCCGGCTCGCCGAACCGGCCGACCGAGCCGCGGACCAGGACCGGGCCGCTGCCGAAGTGCGCCCACTTCCGCGAGGAGAAGGTGAAGGCCTTCGACGCGTACGGCTTGCCCGAAGCGTCGCTTTCGCCGGCGCCGATCAGGATCCCCGACGCCTCCGGCAGCGCGGTGCCGGGGGGCAGGGCCAGCGCCACGACCGCCATCGACGCCAGTTCGACCTCGCCGAACGCCGCCGACGCGGCCGGGACGAGGTCGGTCAGCAGCCGGCGGGCCGAGGGTGCGGGGACCGCGAGGACCACCGCGTCGGCTTCGAAGGTGTTGTCCGCAGGCGCGTGCGCGGTCGGTGCCGCGCCGATGCGCAGCCGCCAGCCGTCGCCGTGCCGCTCGATCTCGCACACCGGCAGGCCGGTGCGCAGCTCGGCGCCGGACTCGGCGGTGAGCCGGTCGATCACCGCGCCCAGGCCGCCCGGGACGGTGCCGAACACCGGCGCCGTCGAGGGGTTCGCGGGCAGCTGAGCGGCGGCCGCCGCGGTCAGCGAGCCCGCGCCCGCCGCCAGCGCGGAAGCCAGGCCGGGCATGGTCGCGCGCAGGCCGAGACCGTCGGCGCCGCCCGCGTAGACCCCGCCGAGCAGCGGGTCGACCAGCCGGTCCACCAGTTCGTCGCCGAAGCGCTCGCGCAGCAGCGGCCCGAGCGGCACGTCCCCGCCCGGCAGCCGCAGTTCGGGCAGCGACGCCTCGGCCTCGACCGCCTGCCGTCCGGCCTCGGACAGCACGCCGGCCACCGACTCGGCGGACGCCGGCACGCCCATGACCGTGCCCGGGGGCAGCCCGGTGACCGCGCCGCCCGCGTGGATCTTCGCGCGGGCCTTCGTCGGGTTCACGACGTCGAGCCCGAGCTCGCGGACCAGGCCGAGCATCTCGGGGCGGCGGACGAGGAAGGCCTCGGCGCCGACGTCGTAGGGCACGCCGGCGAGCTCGGCGGTGCGCAGCTTGCCGCCGGGCGCCGTCGTCTTCTCGAAGACGGTGATCCCGGCGTCCGCGCCGAGCAGGCGCCGCAGCCGGTACGCCGCGGTCAGCCCGGAGACGCCGCCGCCGACGACCGCGACGCGCTTCACAGCTCGTGCACCAGCCCGACCACGCGGGTCAGCACGTCCGGGTCGACGCCCGGCAGCACGCCGTGGCCGAGGTTGAAGATGTGGCCGTCGGCCGCCTTGCCCTCGGCGACGATCCGCCGGACCTCGGCTTCCAGGACCGGCCAGGAGGCGTGCAGCAGCGCCGGGTCGAGGTTGCCTTGCACGACCGCGCGGCCGCCCAGGCGCCGCACGGCTTCGTCCAGGGGGATCCGCCAGTCGACGCCGACGACGTCCGCGCCCGCGTCCCGCATCGCGGAAAGGAGCTCGCCGGTGCCGACGCCGAAGTGGATCCGCGGCACGCCGTACTCCGCGACACCCGCGAGGACCTTCGCCGAGTGCGGCAGGACGAACTCGCGGTAGTCCCGCTCGGACAGCGCCCCGGCCCAGGAGTCGAACAGCTGGACCGCGTCGACGCCGGCGTCGAGCTGCGCGCGCAGGAAGGTCAGGGCGACGTCGGCCAGCCGGCCGGCCAGCTCGTGCCAGAGCGCCGGGTCGGAGTGCATCAGCGCCTTGGTGTGCTCGTGGTTGCGGCTCGGGCCACCCTCGATGAGGTAGCTGGCCAGCGTGAACGGCGCACCGGCGAAGCCGATCAGCGGGGTGTCGCCGAGCCGCTCGACCAGCAGCCGGACGCCGTCGGCGACCTGCGAAACCTGCTCGGGCCGAAGCTCGGGCAGCGCCTTCACGGCGTCGAGGTCGCGCACCGGCGCGGCGGCCACCGGGCCGGTGCCGGGCACGATGTCGATGTCGACCCCGGCCGCCTTGAGCGGGACCACGATGTCGCTGAAGAGGATCGCCGCGTCGACGCCGTGGCGGCGGACCGGCTGCAGCGTGATCTCGGCGAGCATTTCCGGGTCGAAGCACGCGTCGAGCATCGGCACGCCCTCGCGCAGCGCGCGGTACTCGGGCAGCGAGCGACCGGCCTGGCGCATGAACCAGACGGGCGTGCGCGCCGGGCGTTCGCCGCGCGCGGCGGCCAGGAACGGGGCTTCGGGCAGCTCGCGGCGGGCGGCCGGGGCGGCCGGGCGCGGCAGGGGCGTGGTCTGAGACATCGCCGTCAATCGTGCCACGAGCCGAGGCGGGCCCGTTCCTCGGCGCGCCTGCGCCCGCAACGGCCCGTGCCCGCCCTAAAGTCGAAGCGTGACCGCGATGACGCCAGTGCCCGAACTCTTCCGCGAAGCAGTCGCGGCGCTGCAGTCCGTCCGGCCCCGCCGGGAGGTGCTGCTGGAGCCGATGCGCGCCCCGCAGCGGCTCGCCCCGTGGTCGTACGCGGTCAGCTGCGAAGTGGCCGGGCCCGCCGACGTGCTGGCCTCGGGCCGGCTGGTCCTGCTGCACGACCCGGACGGCCAGGACGGCTGGGACGGCGTGCTGCGCCTCGTCATGTACGTGCGCGCGGAGCTGGACCGGGAGCTGGCGACCGACCCATTCCTGCCGGCGGTCGGCTGGTCGTGGCTCACCGACGCCCTCGAAGTGTCCGGCGCGAGCTGGAAGGCGCTGGGCGGCACCGTGACGGAGACGTCGTCGGCCCGCTTCGGCGACATCTCCGGCCCGGCGCGCACCGACGACCTGGAGCTGCGGGCGTCGTGGACGCCGACCGACTCCGGACTGCTGCCCCACGGGCAGGCCTTCTGCCAGGTGATGGCGAGCGTCGTCGGCCTGCCGCCGGTCGGGGTGGCCCTCTTCGAGCAGCGTCAGGGCTCCTGAACCCGCGACGCGCGGCTGTCCGGGCGATCTTCGGCAACGAATCGGCAACGGCCGGTCGCCGCGCGTGCTCCCGGGGACACGACTTGTACGGATGTGAGCAAAATTCACGTCCGCTGAACGCCGTTCACTTCGTTATCGGGGCCTCAGACGCCGCCTGACGCCCGGAACGGCCCGGACGACCTCGGAGTACCCCGGACGACCCGCCACGGTCTGCGAGGCCGTTTCACGTCTCCTCGTTCGTGACTCCCCGCGGTCACGCACCGCTACAAGATCAAAACGCGGGTCCGGGGCCGTCCTCGCCCCGCGACAGACACGGACAGTCACAGATCCCGGCCCCGGCAAGCGGCCGCGAAGGCCTGCGGATACCTCGGAGCCGAGATGATCAAGCCCCGGCCGGAGCCACTTTCCGAGGGTTGGGGGAGCCCATCCGGCCCCTCGTCACTAGGCGCACCGGAAGCTGCACGCCTCATCTGCACGGCCATTTGGGCGCCGGTAACTCCTTTGCATCGCGTTCACTGGGCTATCCGTTAGCAACCGGCCGTGTACTAGCCCGATCGTGTTACTACGAACCCACTGAGTGACTGTTCGTTTGAGATAGATACCCATTCGATCCCCCCGCAACGGCCTCAGGACGGCTACAGTGCCTTCGACGACACCACTTTCGGTCTAAAGCTGGCGCGGCTGAACGGCCGAAGGTCCCGGTGCCGGTCGGGGGGCACGACCGACTCCAGGGAGGTAGTGACGTGGCTACCGTCGGCATTTCTCAGGCCGTCCGATCCACGCCAGCCGGCGCGTTGCCGGCGAGCATGGTTCCGCACCCGCGGGAAGAGCTCTTTTCGGTACTGGTGGTCGATGACCACCCGCTGTTGAGGGAGGCAATCGCAGCAAGACTCGCACAGATGGGTGCGGGGACCGTCCACGAAGCCGCCACGGTGGCCGAGGCGAGGGCGCGAGCACAGGCCACCGGGCCTTGTGACCTGGCGATCCTCGATCTCGGACTGCCGGACGGCAGCGGCATCGAGCTGGTTACGGAACTCCGTAGCCACGGCTGGCCGCGCGTGGTCGTTCTCGCATCCTCGGACGACCCGTACGCGGTCCGCTCGGCCTTCCAGGCCGGGGCCCAGGCGTACCTGCTGAAGTCCGCGTCGCCGGTCGTGGTGACCGACGGCGTGCGGCGCGTGCTCGAGGGCGGCGTCTACGCCGACCCGAGCGTGGCTCCGGTGCTGGCCACCGGGACCCGCGTCGCGGGCACCGACAACACCCCGCGCGAGCTGTCCGCTCGTGAGGTGGAGGTGCTCCAGCTGGTCGCCGACGGGCAGTCCAACAAGGAGATCGGCGAGGAGCTTTCGCTCTCCGCCCTCACCGTCAAGTCCCACCTGTCCCGGATCGGGCGCAAGCTCGGCACGGGCGACCGGGCCCAGATGGTGGCGCTGGCCATGCGAGCCGGCGTGATCCGCTGACGCAAGCGAACAGCCCTGCGGGGCGGGCAGACCAGGCGCGGTATGCCCGTCCCGTAGGGTCGTCAACCATGGGAAGCACAGAGGCCGAGGACACCGGGATGGAGATCGAGTCCACGGGCGGCCCCGTGCTGCTACGCGAACCCGCCGAGGGCACGCCCCCGGTGATCACCGACGCTGCCGCGCTGGCCGAGGCCTGCGCGAAGCTCGCCGCGGGCACCGGAGCGGTCGCCGTCGACACCGAACGCGCGTCCGGCTACCGGTACTGGCCCAAGGCCTACCTCGTGCAGCTGCGCCGCGAGGGTGCCGGCACGGTGCTGATCGACCCGATCGCCCTGGCCGACGACCTCCAGCCGCTGCGCGACGTCCTCAACGACCTGGAGTGGGTCCTGCACGCGGCCTCCCAGGACCTCCCCTGCCTCGCCGAACTGGGCCTGCACCCGGCGGCGCTGTTCGACACCGAGCTGGCCGGCCGGCTGGCGGGCTACGAACGCGTCGCGCTGGGCACGCTGGTCGAGCTGCTGCTGGGGTACACCCTCGAAAAGGGCCACAGCGCGGCCGACTGGTCGAAGCGGCCGCTGCCGGTCGACTGGCTGAACTACGCCGCCCTCGACGTCGAGCTGCTCGTCCAGCTGCGGGAGAAGCTGGAAGCGGAGCTGGGCGCCCAGGGCAAGCTGGAGTGGGCGCGCCAGGAGTTCGAGAACGTGCGGACGGCCCCGCCGCCGCCCCCGCGCGCCGAGCCGTGGCGCCGGACGTCGGGGGTCCACAAGATCCGCAGCCCGCGCGGTCTCGCGGCGGTCCGCGAGCTGTGGCAGGCCCGCGACGAGCTCGCCCGCAAGCGCGACCGCGCCCCGAGCCGCATCCTGCCGGACAGCGCGATCATCAACGCGGTCACGGCGGACCCCAAGACGGTCGAAGAGCTGCAGGCGCTGCCGGTGTTCAGCGGGCGCGTCCAGCGCAAGTACACGGCGAGCTGGCTGCGGCACCTCCAGGCGGCCCGGGCGCTGCCGGCGTCGGAGCTGCCCTCGCCTTCGCAGCCGACCGACGGACCACCGCCGGTGAACCGCTGGGCGGACAAGGACCCGGACGCCGCGGCCCGGTTGTCCGCGGCGCGCGCGGCGTTGACGGCGATCGCGGAGGACCGGCGGTTGCCGGTGGAGAACCTGCTGCTGCCGGACCTGGTGCGCCGGACGTGCTGGCGTCCGCCGGCGGAGACGGACGAGGACTCGGTGGCGGAAGTCCTGCGGGCCGGTGGCGCGCGGCCGTGGCAGGTCGAACTGACCGTGGCGGCGTTGAGCAAGGCGTTGCAGACCACCGCTGCCTGAACGGACAGATCCGGGAATCGTGCTGTGCCGGACACCGGCTGCCCTGGGCTGCCGCGCACGGGCGCAAGATCGAAGTGTTCGTGGACCGCGAGAGCATCGGATCATCGAAAAGCTGCAGTACGTCGACATCGAGGAGGCGGTGCTGGCCGGCGCGGGGACCGCGGAATGGCGGCACGCCATGGACCTGGTGGCCGACCACTCGCTCGACGACCTGGCCGAATCACGGGGTTCCTGACGCAGATCCGGCCGCTCGAGGCGATCAACGCGCCGTTGCGCGCGGCGATCCGGCCGTTGCGGGTGGGGGCTCAGTCCATGCAGCTCGGGATGCGGACGATGCGGGAGCTTTCCCGGATCATCAACAACCTGCTGGGTAGTGGTGAATCTCGTTAGATCGCTTGATTCCTGGCTTTCGCCAGTGCCTCGGCCGTCTTTGCCGTCTGCGGGTGCTCGGGGCCCAGCACGGTCTCGAAGCCCTCCACCGCGAATTCGTACGACTCCACCGCTTCCGGCCACTCCCCTCGTCGGGCATGCACCCGGGCCACCGTGGTCAAGGCGTGCAGCAGGTCCGGGTGTCCCGGGGGCAACGGGGCCGAGGCCAAGGCCGCTCGTGCGTAGTGCTCCGCGTCCTCCAGGCGGTCCGTCTCCGCCAGCGCCCGGCTCAGGAGCACTCTCGCCTCCCACGTCTGGCGGTCCTCCGGGCCTGGGTGCGCCACCCTCGCCGCCACCACCGACGCTGCCAGCTCCGCCGCTTCCTCCGGTTCGCCCGCCAGCAGCAACCCGTACGACAGCCACATGCGGGCCGCCTCTCCGTCGCCCGTTCCCTCGGCCAGCTGGGCTCGCATTCCTTCGACCAGCGGGCCCGGGGCGCCCAGCTCCGCCTGGATCGTCGTGCGCAGGAACCCGGCCACCGACGCCCACTCGGGCGGGGCCGCGCGCAACGTCTGCTCGGCCTCGTCGAACCTCGCCAGCTCGATCTGGGCCCGGGCGATGTCGGACGTGCAATCCGTGCCGCCCAGGGACCGGAAGACTTCGATCGCCGGCGCGTACCGGCCCGCGTCGGCCAGTGCGGTACCGATCGCGTACGTGCAGCGCACCACCGCATCGTGGTCCGGTCCGCGGACATACGCATACGCCGAACGGACCGACGCGAACAGCTCCAGTGCCTCGTCCACCCGGCCGGTCTGCGAGCAGCGCGCGGCGATCAGGAACCAGGACGCCAGCGTCGCGTGGTGGCGTGCGCCGAACACGCGGGTCTGGTCCGCCACCAGCGCGCGCAGCCACGGCTCCGTCTCCGGGTCGCGCAGCTCCGCGAGCCGGTCCGCGATTTCGCCGCGCAGCTCGAGGGCCGTCTGGTCGTCCTGGCGACGGCGGCGCTGCAGCTTCGCGTGCAGCCAGGCGATCTCGCCCCGGAGCCGGTCGACGCTCATTCCGCCAGGGCCGCCAGCAGCGCGTGCGCCTCCGCCCGCAGCTCGTCCGTCGGCTCGCCCACGCCCACCAGGCGGACCACCCCATCCGCTCCCTCGCGCACATGGGCCTCGACGTCCAGCGCCGGGTCGTCCCGCCGGATCACCGCGATGCTCTCCACCAACCCGAACACCAGGTCCGTCCGGATCCCGACCGCCGCCGGCGCGACACCGGACGCCGCCACGAGCCGGCCGTACGCCGCCTTCAGTTCCGCGCGCTCGGTGCGGAAGCGGGCCAGGTTCGGCGATCCGACCTCCGGCAGCAGGTACAACGCGCCCAGGTTGTGCCGCGCGCCGCCCAGCAGGCCGATGTCCGCGTACGCCAGCGCCCACAACCGGACCGCCGCCGGGGCCGCTCCGGCCACCAGCCGAGCCGCCAGCGCGAGGGACGGGCGGACCGTCTCCGCCAGCAACGCCGCGAGGATGTCTTCCTTCGCCGGGAAGTGGTAGTAGAGCGACGCCTGGCGCAAGCCCGCGCGTTCGGCGATCGCCCTGGTCGTCGTGGCCGCGTATCCGGCTCCGGTGAACAACTCGCCCGCCGCGTCGAGCACGGCCTGGCGCGCGTCGGGACGGTTCGCCGCCGCTCCGCTCGCCCTCGGCCTGCCGACTCCCGACCCTTTGACCACGGACGTGATCTTGCCAGGTCTTCGGCCGCGACACGCGCACGGCGGTGCGGTTACGCCCGGATGTCGTCATTGACACCGCGTCGACCCGGCCGTTAACCGCGCCCTAACACGGCGGAGATCATCGCGTCGCGGCGAAGACCTAATTTCTGTCGAGCGATCGAAACAAGGAGCCCGCATGACGCCACCCGACGAACTCGCCGCCTTCGGTTACCGCCAGGAGCTCCGCCGGTCGCTGGGCGGGTTCTCCGCCTTCGCCGCCGGGTTCTCCTTCGTCTCCATCCTCACCACCGTCTTCCAGCTCTTCGGCTTCGGCTACACCTTCGGCGGCCCGCTCTTTTTCTGGA
Organism: Amycolatopsis sp. NPDC003731; assembly: GCF_053586895.1. Lineage (NCBI taxonomy): Bacteria > Bacillati > Actinomycetota > Actinomycetes > Pseudonocardiales > Pseudonocardiaceae > Amycolatopsis > Amycolatopsis sp. NPDC003731. Next base: position 39,726 of record NZ_JBSFNC010000034.1, read on the forward strand.
CGTGGCCGGTGGTCCTGGCCGGCCAGCTGCTGGTGGCCCTCAACTTCGCCGAGCTCGCCGCGCGCTACCCGCTCGCCGGATCCGTGTACCAGTGGGCGAAACAGCTCAGCAAAGGCTTCCTCGGCTGGCTCGCCGGCTGGATGATGCTGATCGGCTGCATCGTCGCCCTCGCCGCGGCGGCGATCGCGCTGCAGGTCGTGCTGCCGTCGGTGTGGGACGGCTTCCAGTTCGTCGGCGGCGACAGTTCGGTGACGTCACCGACCGGCGCGGCCAACGCCGTGCTGCTCGGCACCGTGCTGCTTGTCTTCACCACTGCCGTCAACGCCGGCGGGGTCCGCCTGATGGCGCGGATCAACGACGTCGGCGTCGCGGCCGAGCTGCTCGGCGTCGTCGTCCTCATCACCGGGCTGCTCCTGTTCGCCGTCCGCGGCCCGCAGGTGGTGCTGCACGACGCACCCGGCACGAGCGCCGGGATCGGCGGCGTCCTCGCTTCGGCGCTCATGGCGGCGTACGTCCTCTACGGCTTCGACACCGCCGCGTCGGTCGCGGAGGAGACGAAGGACGCGCGCCGGACGGCGCCGCGGGCGGTGCTGCGGGCCGTGCTCGTCTCCGGGATCGGTGGCCTCGCCGTGGTCGTCACCGCGCTGATGGCCGCGCCGAGCCTCACCGACGGGCAGCTCGCCGGCAAGGGCCTGCCGTACGTGATCACCGCCGTCTTCGGCGACACCCTCGGCCGGGTCTTCCTCGCCGACGTCGCGATCGCCGTCATCGTCTGCACACTGACCATCCAGACCGGCACCGTCCGGCTGATCTACGCGATGGCCCGCGACGGCGCGCTCCCTGCCTCCGCCCGCCTCGCCGGGGTCAGCCCGCGCACCGGGACGCCGGTCGCGCCCGCGCTGCTGTCCGGCGCGCTGGCCATCGGGCTGCTGCTGCTCAACGTCGGCAACCCGACGCTGTTCAGCACGATCACCGGGACGTCGGTGGTCGTGGTCTACCTGGCCTACCTGCTGGTGACCGGGCCGCTGTTGGTGCAGCGGCTGCGCGGGCGGGTCCCGGCCGAGCCGGGCCGGTTCTCGCTCGGGCGCTGGGGCGTACCGCTGAACGGAGCAGCCGTTCTGTACGGAATCGGCATGATCGTCAACATCGCCTGGCCACGTGCGGAGATCTACGATCTCGCCGGTTCGGGCTCCCCCTGGATGCTCCTGTTCCCGATAGAGTTCGTCGGCGGCGCACTGGTGATCGGCTGGCTCTGCTGGCTGCGGCTGCGTCCCGCTCCCGCCCTCGAACCCGCGACCTGAGAGAGGACGACCATGAGCACCACCGCGACGACCCACGGAGCGCGCGACCACGCCCGCGCCCAGGCCGGCACCGTGGTCGACACGATGCCGTCGATCCCGGCGAGCACCTGGCCCGCGCCGCCGGCCGAGGTCGCCCCCGAGGCGCTGACCTGGGCCGAAACCGTGGCCGGCGGCGGGTACACGCACAAGGTGCTGGCCCGCGGCACGCGGCTGCGGCTGACCGACGTCGACGGCGACGCCTGCGCGCACCTGCTGCTGTTCAACGCCGACGGGCCGTGGGAGCGGCTGAACGTCGCGGACACGGTCAAGGTGCAGTGGAACGCCTACCTCGGCGAGTCGGTGGCGCTGCTGTCGGACCAGGCGCGGGTGCTCGCCACCATCGTCGCGGATTCGAGCGGGCAGCACGACGCGCTCTGCGGAACGTCCACTGTGGACGGCAACATCACGCGCTACGGCGACGGCGCCCCGGAGAGCCCTTCCCCCGCCGGGCTGCCGCTGCTCACCCTGGCGGCGGCCAAGAACGGTCTCGGACCGCGTGATCTGCCGCCGAGCCTGTCCTTCTTCCAGGGGGTGCGGGTCCAGCCGGAGGGCGGCCTGGAGTTCACCGGCTCCGCGGGCGCCGGCCGGTCGGTCGACCTGCGGATCGAGATCCCGTCGATCGTGCTCATCGCGAACGTCGCCCACCCGGTCGACCCGCGGCCGGACTACACCGTGACCAAGCTCGAAGTCCTCGCCTGGCGCGACCGGCCGACCACCCCCGACAGTCCGGAATGGACCCACACGCCGGAAGCGCAGCGCGCGTTCGAGAACACCGCCGACTACCTGACCGCACGGGGGATCGCATGAGCACGGCCTACGAGTCCCAGCTGGAAGTCAGCGTCGACGTTCCCGCGCGGGCGCCGTATTCGACGGTGCTGCAGCAGGGCCAGGAGCTGGCGATCATCGACCTCGGCGGCAACCAGGCCGTCGACTTCCTCTGCTACGACGCGAACGACACCGCCAAGCGCTACAGCGCGGCCGCGACGGTCGCCGCGCAGGGCAACATCTTCCTGACCACCGGCAGCGTGCTGCGCACCCAGGAGGGCGCGCCGCTGCTCACCGTCGTCGCCGACACCTGCGGCCGCCACGACACGCTCGGCGGTGCGTGCAGCAAGGAGTCCAACAGCCTCCGCTACGGCCAGCACACCCGGTACCAGCACGCCTGCGTGGAGAACTTCCTCATCGAGGGCGCCAAGTGGGGCCTGGGCAAGCGCGACCTGGTCAGCAACGTCAACTGGTACATGAACGTGCCGGTCGAGGAAGACGGCACGCTCGGCATCGTCGACGGCATCTCCGCGCCGGGCCTGGAAGTCCGGCTGCGCGCCGAGACCGACGTGCTGGTGCTCGTCTCGAACTGCCCGCAGATCAACAACCCGTGCAACGGGTTCGACCCGACGCCGGTGCGGATGGTCGTCATCTCCCCGGGAGTCGGCGCGTGAGGCTGCTCGTCGCCAACCGCGGCGAGATCGCGGTCCGGATCCTGCGCAGCGCGAAGGACCTGGGTCTCGAAACCGTCGCGGTGCACTCCGACGCCGACCGCCTCGCCCCGCACGTCCGGCTGGCCGGCCGGGCCGTCCGGCTCGGTCCGGCGCCCGCGGCGGAAAGCTACCTGCGGGCCGACGCCATCATCCGGGCCGCGCTCGACACCAGCTGCGACGCGATCCACCCCGGCTACGGGTTCCTTTCGGAGGACGCGGCGTTCGCGCGGGCCTGCGAAGACGCCGGGATCGCGTTCGTTGGGCCGTCGCCGGAACACCTGGAGGTGTTCGGCAGCAAGCACACCGCGCGCGAAGCGGCGATCGCGGCCGGCGTCCCCCTGCTCGCAGGCACCGGCCTCTTGTCCGATGTGGACGAAGCGCTCGCGCGCGCGGAGGACATCGGCTACCCGGTGATGCTCAAGGCGACCGGCGGCGGAGGCGGGATCGGGATGCGCGCCTGCGCGGCGCCGGACGAGCTGCGCGCCGCCTGGGACACCGTGCGCAGCGTCGCCGCCAAGAGCTTCGCCAGCTCCGGCGTCTTCCTCGAACGCCTGGTGACCCGTGCGCGGCACGTCGAGGTCCAGGTGTTCGGCGACGGCTTCGGCGAGGTCCTGGCCCTGGGCACGCGCGACTGCTCGCTGCAGCGGCGCAACCAGAAGGTCGTCGAGGAGTGCCCGGCGCCGGACCTGCCCGAGGACGTCCGGAAGCACCTGGTGGAGTCCGCCGTCGCGCTGTGCTCGTCGGTGCGGTACCGCTCGGCGGGCACGGTCGAGTACGTCTACGACGCCGAGCGCGGCGAGGCGGCGTTCCTCGAGGTCAACACCCGGCTGCAGGTCGAGCACCCGGTCACCGAGGCGGTCTACGGCGTCGACCTGGTCGCCTGGATGCTCCGGCTGGCCCAGGGCGACCGCGCGATGTTCCGCGCGACGCCGGTCCCGCGCGGGCACGCCGTCGAAGCGCGCGTGTACGCCGAAGACCCGGGCGCCGGGCACCGGCCGAGCGCGGGCCTCGTCACCCGGGTCACCCTGCCCGAGGACACCCGCGTGGACACCTGGGTCGAGCCGGGCACGACCGTCACCACGCACTACGACCCGTTGCTGGCCAAGGTGATCTGCACCGGCGCCGACCGCACCGAAGCACTGGCGAACCTCCGGGAAGCGCTCGCCGCGACCCGGTTCGACGGCGTCCAGACCAACCTCGGGCAGCTGCGGGCAGCGGCCGCCGACCCGGCGTTCGGCGCCGCCGCGCACGACACGTCCACTTTGGACGACGTCGGGGACGCGGAGCCGCGGATCGACGTCCTGCGCGGCGGGACGATGACGACCGTGCAGGACTGGCCGGGCCGCACCGGGTACTGGGCCGTCGGGGTGCCGCCGAGCGGGCCGATGGACGACCTTTCGCTGCGGCTGGGCAACCTCGCGCTCGGCAACCCCGAGGGCGCGCCCGGTCTGGAGTGCACCGTGGACGGCGTCGCGCTGCGGTTTTCGGACGCCACCGAGGTGTGCGTCACCGGCGCTCCGACGACCGTGCTCGTCGACGGCGCCGAGGTTCCGCTGTGGACGCCGGTCGAGGTCCCGGCGGGCACGGTCCTCGACGTCCGGGCGTGCACGGCCGGCCTGCGCAGCTACGTCCTGGTGCGTGGTGGCGTCGACGTGCCGGAGTTCCTCGGCAGTGCGGCGACGTTCACGCTGGGCAAGTTCGGCGGGCACGGCGGCCGCGCACTGGCCGCCGGGGACGTCCTGCGGCCCGGGCCGGCCCCGGCGGACCCGGTGGTCGGCCCGGTCGCCGCCGCGGAACGCCCGGTCTTCGCTCCACACTGGACGATCGGCGCGCTCGAAGGCCCGCACGCGGCCCCGGAGTTCTTCACCCCGGACGACGTCGACACGTTCTACGCCACGGACTGGCAGGTGCACTTCAACTCGGCGCGCACCGGTGTCCGGCTCGTCGGGCCGCGGCCGCAGTGGGCGCGCCCGGACGGCGGCGAAGCGGGCCTGCACCCGTCGAACATCCACGACACGCCGTACGCGATCGGCGCCGTCGACTACACCGGTGACCTGCCGATCCTGCTCGGCCCGGACGGCCCCAGCCTGGGCGGGTTCGTCTGCCCGGCGACGGTCGCCACCGGCGAGCGCTGGAAGCTCGGCCAGCTGCGCCCGGGCGACACCGTGCGGTTCGTGCCCATCGGCACCGACCATGCGGCGGCGCTGCGGACGCGGCCGGCCTCGGCGGTCGAACCGAGCCGGCCCGCGCGCGACGACGGCGGTGTCCTCGCGCGAATGCCCGCGTCCGACGAAGAGCCGTCGGTCACCTACCGCCGCAGCGGCGACGACAACCTGCTCGTCGAGTACGGCGAGATGAAGCTCGACCTCGCGCTGCGGATGCGGGTGCACGCGCTCGCCGAGCGCCTGACGACCGAAGGCGTCCCGGGGATCGTGGACCTGACGCCGGGCATCCGGTCGCTGCAGGTGCACCTCGACCCGGACGCGCTGCCGGTCGGCAAGGCCCTCGGGCTGGTGCGCGAGCTGGAGCGGGACCTGCCGCCGACGCACGACCTCGTCGTGCCGAGCCGCAGCGTCCGGCTGCCGCTGTCGTGGGACGACCCGGCCACCCGCGAGGCGATCGAGCGGTACATGACCGGCGTCCGCGACGACGCGCCGTGGTGCCCGTGGAACATCGAGTTCATCCGGCGGGTCAACGGTCTGTCCAGTGTGGACGACGTGTACCGCACGGTGTTCGACGCGGAGTACCTGGTGCTCGGCCTCGGCGACGTCTACCTCGGCGCGCCGGTGGCCACGCCGCTGGACCCGCGCCACCGCCTGGTGACGACGAAGTACAACCCGGCCCGGACGTGGACGGCGGAGAACTCCGTCGGCATCGGCGGCGCGTACCTCTGCATCTACGGCATGGAGGGCCCGGGCGGCTACCAGTTCGTCGGGCGCACGGTCCAGGTGTGGAACAGCTGGCGCGGTGGGGACCGGCCGTGGAACCTGCGGTTCTTCGACCGGATCTCCTGGTACCCGGTCTCGGCCGATGAGCTCCTGGAAATGCGGGCGCAGAGCGCGTCCGGGCAGCTGGAGCTCGACACGACCGAGGGCTCCTTCGCCCTGGCGGACTACCAGAAGTTCCTCGCGGACAACGCCGGGAGCATCGCCGAGTTCCGGGCGACGCAGGCGGCGGCGTTCGAGGCGGAGCGGCAGGCGTGGGCGGCGGCGGGCGAGTTCGACCCGAAGCCCGAGCCGGTCACCCGGCCCCCGGCGCGGGTCGAGGCGCCGCCGGGCGGGCACGTCGTGGAGGCGCCGTTCGCGGCGACGGTGTGGCGGGTCGACGTCACCGCGGGCGAGCGCGTCGAGGACGCGCAGTCGCTGGTGACGCTGGAAGCGATGAAGACCGAGGCGCGGATCCCCGCGCCGGCGAGCGGTGAGGTGGTCGAGGTGCTCGTGTCCCCCGGTGACCAGGTGGCCCCCGGCACGCCGCTGGTGGTGCTCGGATGAGCCCCGCCGAAGAGCGGGTGCGGGCCGCGTACCGGCGGATCGAGCAGGTGGACCGGCCGGAGATCTGGATCGACCTCCGGCCGGAAGCCGATGTCCTGGCCGAGGCGGCGGCGCTGCCGGAGCACGGGTTGCCGCTGTACGGGAAGCTCGTGGCGGTCAAGGGCAACATCGACGTCGCCGGGCTGCCGACGACGGCGGGCTGCCCGGATTACGCGTACAAGCCGGAGGCCGACGCGCCGGTCGTCGCGCGGTTGCGGGCGGCGGGCGCGCTGGTCCTCGGGACGACGAACCTGGACCAGTTCGCGACCGGGCTGGTCGGGACGCGCAGCCCCTATGGCGCGGTGCGCAACGCCGTGGACCCCGCCTACGTTTCCGGCGGGTCGAGTTCGGGCTCGGCGGTGGCGGTCGCCCTCGGCATCGTGGACCTGGCCCTCGGCACGGACACGGCCGGGTCCGGCCGGGTGCCCGCGGCGTTCAACGGGATCGTCGGGCTCAAGCCGACGCCGGGCCTGCTGCCGACGCTCGGGGTGGTCCCCGCGTGCGCGAGCATCGACTGCGTCTCGCTGTTCGCGAGGACGGTCGAGGAGGCGTCGTTCGCGCTGACCTGCCTGGCCGAGCCCGCGCAGGTCCACACGGGACGGTTCCGCCTCGGTGTCCCGTCCCCGGACCAGCTGGGTCCCCTGGCTCCTGGCTGGGCCGAAGCGTTCGAGGCGGCCGTCGCGGAGTACGCGGCAGCGGGTGCCGAAGTGACCACTGTGGACATCTCGGCGTTCCTGGAGGCGGCGCAGCTGTTGTACGGCGGCGCGTTCGTCGCCGAGCGGTACACGGCGGTCGGCGAGTTCATCGACGCGCACCCGGAGGCGGTCGACCCGGTCGTGCGTTCGATCATCGCACCGGCGCGGGACATCCCCGCGCACCGGCTGTTCGCCGACCAGGCCACCCTGGCGGGCCTGCGGGCGGAGGCGCTGGTGGCCCTGGCGGGCGTCGACGCACTCCTGCTCCCGACGACGACCGAGCACCCGACGATCGCGGAGGTCGCGGCGGACCCGGTGGCGGTCAACGCCCGCCTCGGCCGGTTCACCAACTCGACCAACCTGTTCGGGCTGTCTGCGCTGGCCGTCCCGGCGGGAACGGTGGCCGGCCGCCCGTTCGGCGTGATGTTCCTCGGCGCGCCGCACGACGACCTGAAGCTGGCGGCACTGGCGGGATTGCGCTCGTCCCGCATCCCGATCGTGGTGGTCGGAGCGCACCTGAGGGGCCAGCCGCTGAACCACGAGCTGACCTCCCGCGGCGGCCGGTTCGTGTCCGCGGTCTCGACGGCGGCCGCGTACCGGCTGTACGCGCTGGACACGGTGCCGCCGAAGCCGGGCTTGGTGCGGGTGGCATCCGGCGGGGTCTCGGTCGCCGCGGAGGTGTGGGACCTGCCGCCGGCGGGGTTCGGCTCGTTCGTGGCCGGAATCCCGGCGCCACTGGCGATCGGCAAGCTCGAACTGGCCGATGGCACTCGGGTCTCGGGCTTCCTCTGCGAGCCGTCGGCCACGGAGGGAGCGGAGGACATCTCGGCGAAGGGCGGGTGGCTGGCGCACCTCGGCGCCGGATAATGGGTTGCGGGGCGGGGTGACACTGAGGTCATGAACACCCTGCCTTGCGGCCATCCGGGCCGCATCGGCACCCTGCGCCCGGACCGACCAGAAGAGCTTTCCCGCGCGCTGGCACGGCGAGCCCGAAATCCTGGTGCGGGACCGGGAACCCGGCGGTGCCTGGTCCACCCGCCCCTGCCCGGTGCAGCCGCTGAACGACGGCTGTCTGGCGCCGATGCCCGGACACTGGCTCGCGCTCACCGCGGCACACCTCCCGCGACGGGCGGTTCGCCGCGGTGGTCTCCGACTACGGCCAGTTCGCCACCGTCATCGACCTCGACGAGTGGGTCACCGTGGTCCACCTCGACCGGGACTGGGTCGACAACGAACTCACCCGGTTCCCGCTGGCCTTCCTCGGCGAAGGCGAGACGGCGAAGGTCGTCGCAGCCACCGACTGGAACCGCCTCGACGTGTTCGCCCTGCCCGGAGGAGAGCTGCTGACCGACCGGGACACCCCGCCGAATGAACCTGGGCGGCCGGTTCCCGAGCACTACCTCGACTACTTCCTGGGCGCACTCCACCCGAGCCCGTCCGAGCGGTGGCTCGTGACCCCGCGACCGGGCGCCGCACCGGGATGTTCGCCGGGCCCGCCGGGCGCATGTGGGGCCACGGCGGCCTCCTGTACGTCGCCGCCGAAGCCGGGCTCGAAGTCTGGGACCCGGCCGAAGGCGCCCGAATCGGAGTCCTCGAAGGCTTCACCCCCACCGCCCACCGCGACGGCACCTTCGCCGAACTCCGTAACGATCGGCTGAGGACTTGGGCAACTCCGCGGTAACAAGCCTCACCCGTGGGCACCTCGACGCCGATTCTCCTGAGTGAACCCCCGGAGGCGGCCATGACCACGGCGACCAGATCCCCGCAGACCACCCTCGTCCACTCGTACCTGTTCCTCCGGCGCGCCATCGGCCTCATCGGCCTCGCGCTGCCGTTCGTGCTCATCCTCGGCAAGCAGCTCGTCCAGGGCGGCGACCTCCTCGGCTCGCTGAGCAGCTACTACTACACCGATCTCCGGGACGTTCTCGTCGGCGCGATGTGCGCGGTCGGCGTGTTCCTGCTGGCCTACTACGGCCACGACTACGTCGACAACATCGCGAGCACGGTCGCCGGACTGGGCGCGATCGGCCTCGCGCTGTTCCCCACCACCCCGGGCCACGACGTCACGGGCTGGGACCGCACGGTCGGTGTGCTGCACCTCGCGTTCGCCGCGGTGTTCTTCCTCTCCCTCGCCTACTTCTGCCTGAGGCTGTTCCCGCACGACGGCGAACAGCCGGAGAAGTTCGGCGCCCTCTACCGCGTCTGCGGCGGCGTGATCCTCGCCTGCCTGGTGCTCATCGCCCTGGCCAAGTACCTCGGGCTCACCCCGGACCTGCACCCGGCGCTGTGGCTCGAGGCCGTCGCCGTGGAGGCGTTCGGCGTCGCCTGGGCCGTCAAAGGCGGCACCCTGAAGCCCAGGAGTGTGCCGTAGCCCACTCGACCGGGCCACACCACTGGTTACCGGTGGGTAACAAGGGCTATCGTGCGGTCAACAACGTCTACATCTCTGGAGCATTCGTGGCCGCACCAGCAACGCCGCTCGCGCCGACCGCGCGAGGCGTGCGCAATGTCGCCTTCGTCGAGGGGGTCCGCACCCCCTTCGGCAAGGCCGGCGACAAGGGCATGTACGCCGGGACCCGGGCCGACGACCTCGTCGTCAACGCCATCCGCGAGCTGCTGCGGCGGCACCCCGAACTGCCGCCCGAGCGCGTCGACGAGGTGGCCATCGCCGCCACCACCCAGACCGGTGACCAGGGCCTGACCATCGGCCGCACCGCCGCGCTGCTGGCCGGGCTGCCCAAGTCCGTGCCCGGCTTCGCCATCGACCGCATGTGCGCCGGCGCCATGACGGCCGTCACCACCGCCGCGTCCGGCATCGGCTTCGGCGCCTACGACATCGCCATCGCCGGCGGCGTCGAGCACATGGGCCGCCACCCGATGGGCGAAGGCGTCGACCCGAACCCGCGGATCATCGCCGACAAGCTCGTCGACCCGACCGCCCTGGTCATGGGCCAGACCGCCGAGAACCTGCACGACCGGTTCCCCGCGATCACCAAGCAGCGCACCGACGCCTACGCCGCGCGCAGCCAGGAGAAGTACGCCGAAGCCGTCAAGACCGGCAAGATCGGCCCGGAGCTGGTGCCCGTCGCCACCCGGTCCGCCGAGCTCGGCTGGGGCCTGGCCACCGAGGACGAGCCGCCGCGGCCGGGCACCACGGTCGAGCAGCTCGCGAACCTCAAGACGCCGTTCCGCCCGTTCGGCCGGGTCACCGCAGGCAACGCCGCGGGCCTCAACGACGGCGCCACCGCATCGCTCCTCGCCGACGAGGACACCGCCCGCGAGCTGGGCCTGCCGGTCGCCATGCGGCTGGTCGGCTACTCCTTCGCCGGCGTCGAGCCGGAGGTCATGGGCATCGGCCCGGTGCCGGCCACGGAGAAGCTGTTCAAGCGCACCGGCCTGTCCATCGACGACATCGGCCTGTTCGAGATCAACGAGGCCTTCGCCGTGCAGGTGCTGGCCTTCCTCGACCACTTCGGCATCGACGACGAAGACCCGCGCGTCAACCAGTGGGGCGGCGCCATCGCCTGCGGCCACCCGCTGGCCTCGTCCGGCGTCCGCCTGATGACGCAGCTGGCCCGCCAGTTCGCCGAGCGGCCCGACGTGCGGTACGGCATGACCACGATGTGCATCGGCATCGGCATGGGCGGCACCGTGATCTGGGAGAACCCGGCGTTCGAGGGGACCAAGTAATGACTTTCACCGCAGAAGAGGCGAAGGCCGCGTTCCCCGACGAGGTCGTCACCCACGCGAAGACCCGCCTGATCAAGGTGCCCGGCCTGACCAAGCAGGTCGCGCTGATCACGCTCGACAACGGCCACGACCACACCCGGCCGAACACCTTCGGCCCGCAGGGGCTCGTGTCGTTGAACGCCGCCCTCGACGAAGCCTTCGCCGCCGAGCCGGCCGCGATCGCCGTCACCGGCAAGCCGTTCATCTTCGCCGTCGGCGCCGACCTGTCCGGCGTCGAAGCCGTCAGCGACCCGAAGCTGGCGCGCGAGATCGCCCAGACCGGGCACGACGTGTTCCGCCGCCTCACCGAGTCTTCGATTCCCACCTTCGGGTTCGTCAACGGCGCGATCATGGGCGGCGGCCTGGAGCTGGCCCTGTCTTGCCACTACCGGACGCTGTCGGAGAACACCGCCGCCATCGCGTTCCCCGAGGTCTTCCTCGGCCTGTTCCCGGGCTGGGGCGGCACGCAGCTGCTGCCGAACCTGATCGGCGCGGACGCCGCCGTCACGGTGATCATCGAGAACGCCCTGGCACAGAACAAGATGCTCACCGTCAAGCAGACGGCCGAGCTCGGCATCGTCGACGCGGTCTTCGGCTCGGCCGACTACCTCGAGCAGTCGCTGCTGTGGCTGGCGAAGGTCGTCAACGGCGAGATCAAGCCGGAGCGCCGCGAGATCGACCGCGGCTCGGCCTGGGACGCCGCCATCGCCCGCGCCAAGTCCATTGTGGACGGCCGCACGCACGGCGCGTCGCCGGGCGCCACCAAGGCCGTCGAGCTGCTCGAACTGGCCCGTGAGAACGACCTCGACCGCGGCTACGCGGCCGAGACCGACGGGCTCGCCGAGCTGCTCATGTCCGACGTCCTGCGCGCCGGGCTGTACTCGTTCAATCTGGTCAACAAGCGCGCCAAGCGCCCGGCCGGCGCGCCGGACAAGTCCCTGGCGCGCAAGGTGAACAAGGTCGGCATCGTCGGCGCCGGCCTGATGGCCAGCCAGCTCGCGCTGCTGTTCGTCCGCCGCCTGAAGGTGCCGGTCGTGCTCACCGACGTCGACCAGGAGCGCGTCGACAAGGGCGTCGGGTACGTCCACGCCGAGATCGACAAGCTCCTGGCCAAGAAGCGCGTCTCCCCGGACGGCGCGAACCGGCTCAAGGCGCTCGTCACCGGCTCGCTCGACAAGGCCGCGTTCGCCGACGCCGACTTCGTCATCGAGGCCGTCTTCGAGGAACTGGGCGTCAAGCAGCAGGTGTTCGCCGAGCTGGAGCAGCACGTCAAGCCCGAGGCGATCCTGGCGACGAACACCTCGTCGCTGTCGATCACCGCGATGGCGTCGAAGCTGCAGCACCCCGAGCGCGTGGTCGGCTTCCACTTCTTCAACCCGGTCGCCGTGCTGCCGCTGCTGGAGATCGTCCGCGGCGAGAAGACCGACGACGCGGCCCTGGCGACGGCGTTCTCGGTCGGCAAGCAGCTGAAGAAGTCCAGTGTGCTGGTGAAGGACGCGAGCGCGTTCGTCGTCAACCGGCTGCTGCTGCGCTTCCTCGGCGAGGTGCTGGTCACCGTCGACGAGGGCACGCCGTTCGACGTGGCCGACAAGGCCCTCGAGCCGCTGGGCCTGCCGATGACGCCGCTGACGCTGATGCAGCTCGTCGGCCCGGCCATCGCGCTGCACGTCGGCGAGACGCTGCACGAGGCCTTCCCGGACCGGTTCACCGTGTCCGAGAACCTCGCGAAGTTCGTGAAGGCCGGCAAGAAGGGCGTCTGGATCTGGGACGCCCAGGGCAACCAGTCGGCCGACCCGGAGGTCGTCGAACTCTGGACCCAGGGTGACCGGCCGTCCACTTCGGAGCAGGTGCGGGAGCGCGCGCTCGCGGCCATCGCCGAGGAGATCCGGATCATGCTCGACGAGGGCGTGGTCGCCGAGGCGCAGGACATCGACCTGTGCCTGATCCTCGGTGCGGGCTGGCCGTTCTGGAACGGCGGCATCACGCCGTACCTGGACCGCTCCGGCGTCTCCGAGCGGGTGAACGGCAAGCCGTTCCTCGCCCCGGGCGTGGCCTCGGTCCCGACGGCCTAGTACTCGCCCTCGCGAGGGCACTTCGGCGGCGGCGCAGTGAGTTTCAGCTGCGCCGCCGTCGTGTCGGAGTCGATCACCGTGACCCGCTCGGCGGTCCGGTAGCGGGCGTGCAGCTCCTGCGCCCAGGCCTTCAGGTCGGTGCCCGGGACGGCGAGCAGCGAGACCGACGGCGGGTCCAGGAACACCCGCCGCGCCTTCGGGTCGTCGCGCAGCACCGGCACCGCGGCCCGCATGTCCTCTTCGGACGAATACGTCACGACGACCGCCGCGCACAGCGTGTGCCCGGCCAGGGGCGCCGGGTTCGTGTCCACCGGCAGGTCCGGTGGCCGGACGAGCGCGGCGATGAAGAAGGCCAGCCCGACGCCGGCCGCCAAGGCGAGCGCGCCGGCCGCCACCAGCACCCGGGCCAGGGGTTTTTCCGCCACACCGAAGATCACAGCACACGTTGGCCGCCGGGACACCGCCCGTTCACCCCGGCGGCTTAGCGTCCCGCCGTGACCACCGACAGACGCCGCTTCCTCAAGGGTGCCGGACTCGCGGCCGCCGCCGCGGGCGTGCCCCTCGCGGCTCCCGCCGCCGCTTCCGCTTCCGCTCCCGCCGAGTTCGACCTGGGCCGGGTGTGCGGCCGCTACCAGTGGCTGGTCGGCGACCACCACACGCACAGCCAGTACTCCTACGACGCGATGTACCGGATCGACGACATCGCGCGCGGCGGGCGGGCGCACGGCGCGGACTGGATCGTCTTCACCGACCACGGCCACGCCGAGCACGAGAAGGTGTCGGTCGAGCCCACCGAGGCGGACTTCTTCGCCGCCCGGCGGAAGTACCCGGACCTGCTGCTGTGGCACGGCATGGAGTGGAACGTCCCGGGCGCCGAGCACGCGACCGTGTTCTTCCAGGCCGGTTCGGCGCAGGCGGCCAAGCTGCGCGAGTTCGAGCGGGCGTTCGACTGGCGGCTGACGAACTCGGAGGCGTCGAGCCCGGCGAACGAAGCCCTCGCGCTGCGGGCGTTGCGCTGGCTCGCCGACGAGGAACGGGCGCGGCGGATCCACGCGCCGGTCGTGCTGATCAACCACCCGCTGCGCAACGGCCGCGTCGCCCCGCACGAGCTGCGGGCCTACCGCGACGCCGCGCCGGACATCGTCATCGGTATGGAGGGCGCACCCGGCGCCCAGGCGGACGGCTTCCCGAAGCCGCTCGGCAACGGCGGTGCGCGCGGCGGGTACGTCAACAACCCCGGTGCGAACTCGTGGCCCGGCTTCCCGGCCGAGGCGTACCGGACGCACGGCGGCTGGGACTGGGCGACGGCGAAGGTCGGCGGGCTGTGGGACTCGCTGCTGGCCGAGGGCAAGCCGTGGTGGGTCACCACGAATTCGGACTCGCACTACAACCGCGGCGACACGCTGGTCCGCCCGGACGTGCCGGGCGACTGGTACGACACGCACGGCAAGTTCCCGGACCCGGTCGACTCCGGCAAGCCGCAGCTGCTCGCGCCGTACGCGGACTTCTACCCCGGCGAGTTCAGCCGCACGTACGTCGGCGTCACGCGGCGGAGTCTCGAAGGCGTCCTCGAAGGCCTGCGGGCCGGGCGGATCTGGGGCTCGCACGGCGGTCTGGTCGCCGGGCTCGAGGTCGAGGCGCACGGCGGTGGCTCCGCGGCGACGCTGGGCGGGCGCCTGCGGGTGCGGCGGGGCTCGGACGTCACGGTCGTCGTGCGGGCGCGGCTGGCGTCCCGGCCGAACGGCGGCGGCTCGGTGCCGCGGCTGGCGCGCCTGGACGTCATCGCGGGGCCCGTCACCGGCCCGGCCGCCGACCGCGACACGATGACCGCGCCGGGCACGCGGGTCGTGGAGTCGTTCGAGCCGCGCTGGGCGCCGGGACGGCAGGTGGTCTTCCGGCACACCTTCCGGAACGTCCGGGAACCGTTCTACCTGCGGGTGCGGGGCTCGAACGGCGATGCCGAGCCGACGCCGGACGTCATCGGGCAGGCGAATCCGTTCGAGGACTTGTGGTTGTACGCGAATCCGGTTTTTGTGGACCTGTGCTGAGTGGACTGTCCCGTCGGCTGCTCGTGTGGTCGATCATGACCGGGTTGCGGTTCCTGTTGCGGCTGCCTTCACCCGTGCTGCGGGTGATCGCGGGCCGTCCGGTGGTGGTGGACGGCCGGCGGCCGGTCCTCACCGCCCAGGTGCTCATGCGCGTGTCGCGGCTGGCGCCGTTCGACTCGCCGCACCAGAACGGCAGCCTGGCGCGGGCCCGGACCGAGCTGAACTTGGCGGGGGCGCTGGCCGGTGCCGGGATCTGCCCCGGCGTCCGGACCCGCGACGCGTCGTGGCCCGGGCCGGGCGGGCCGCTGCCCTTGCGGTGGTACGAACCGGAGGGCGTCCCGGCGCCCGCCCCGGCGATCGTGTACTTCCACGGCGGCGGGTTCGTGCTCGGCAGCATCGACACGCACGAAGGCGCGTGCCGGCTGCTCGCCGAGGAAGCCGGGGTGCGGGTGGTGTCGATCGGCTACCGGCTCGCGCCGGAACACCCGTTCCCGGCGGCGGCTTCGGACGCGGTGGCGGCGTTCGCTTTCGTCCACGAGCACGCGGCGGAGTTCGGCATCGACCCGGCGCGGCTGGCGGTGGGCGGCGACAGCAGCGGCGGCAACCTGGCGGCGGTGGTGGCCCACGCGGCGGCCCGCGGCGAGCTGCCCCGCCCGGCGTTCAGCCTCCTGCTCACCCCGGCGACGGACGCCCTCGGCTCGTCACTCTCGCACCAGCAGTTCGGGTCGGGCTTCCGCCTCGACCGCGACGAGTGGGCCTGGTACCGCGACCAGTACGTCCGCGACCCGGAGTCCTACACCGACCCGCGAGCCTCGGTCCTATACGACGAAAGTCTCGACGGCCTCCCCCCGACGTACGTGGCCACGTGCGGCTTCGACCTCCTCCGCGACGAAGGCGAGGCCTACGCAACCCGCCTCGCCGCAGCGGGGGTCGCGTTGGTGCACCGACGTCACGAAGGCCAGCTCCACGGCTTCGCCAACCGGGTCGGCGTCGACCCGGACGCCCGCGCAGCCATGCTCCACGCCGCCGGAGTCCTCCGAGCCGGCCTCGCCCTCACCCCACCCCGTGATCAGGAAGTCGACACGCGTGATTGAAGGGTCGACACGCGTGATTGAGGGGACGACACGACGGATCGACCGAGCCGCGGCGTGTCGTCCCTCCAATCACGTGAGTTGACCCTCCAATCACGTGAGTTGACCCTTCGATCACGGGGTCAGTGGACGGGGAGGTGGACCGTCACGCCCAAGCCGCCGCCCACGATGGGCTCGGCCGTGACCGTTCCGCCGTGGGCCGCCACCGCCGCGCGGACGATGGACAGGCCCAGACCCGCGCCGTGGCGGGCGGTGCGGGCCACGCCCGCGCGGCGGAACGGCTCGAACAGCTCCGGCACCGCCGCCGGGTCGACCAGGCCGCCCGAGGAGCGGACCCGCAGCGTCGACCACCGCGGCCCCGGCTGCGTCGCCACCTCCAGCCAGCCTCCCTCGACGTTGTGCCGGACCGCGTTCTCCAGCAGGTTGCCCGCGATCCGCTCCAGCAGCGCCGGGTCGCCGAACGCGGACGCCGACACCACGGAGAACGTCGCCCGGATGCCGCGCTGCGAGGCTTCACGCTGCACCGCGCGCCACGCCCGGTCGACGACCACCGCGAGATCCACCGGCTCGCGCACGCCGAGCCCGGCGCCGTCGGTGCGGGCCAGCAGCAGCAGGGAGTTGACCAGCTGCCCGGCGCGCTCGGTCGCGTCGCGGACCACGCCGGCCATCCGGCGCAGCTCGGCTTCGTCGGCCGCGTCGTCGGCCAGGGTGACGTCGAGTTCCGTGCGGATCACCGACAACGGCGTCCGCAGCTCGTGACTCGCGTTGGCGACGAAGTGGCGTTGCGCGTCGAACGCCGCCTGGAGCCGGTCGAGCATGTCGTCGAACGTGCTCGCCAGCTCGGCCAGCTCGTCGCGGGAGCGGATCTCGCCGATCCGCTCCCCCAGCGACTCGACCGACAGCCGCCGCGCGGTGCCGGTGATCTCGCGCAGCGGCAGCAGCACGCGCGAGGTGAACGTCCAGGCGAGGATCGCCGCGGCCGCCACCACCAGCAGGAACGCGATCGAGCCGAACAGCAGCATCCGGTCGCGGGCGTGCACGCGCAGGTGCTCGGCGAGCGTGGAGGCGTCGACCGTGACGCCGTCGACGACCACCGTGCTGCCCGGCGGCATCTGCGGGACGGTGTCGAGCGAGTCCCGCACCAGCGTCCAGGCCAGCCAGAGCAGCAGCAGGCTGACGGCGGCGACCAGCACGGTCGCCAGCAGCGTGATCCGGGCGCGAAGGGTGCGGGTGCCCGGCAGGTTCACGCGCGCTGCGGGGTGCCGGGTTCCGGCACGCGGTACCCGGAGCCGACGACGGTCTCGATGATCCCCGGCTCGCCGAGCTTCTTGCGCAGCGTCATGACGGTGACCCGGACGGTCGTGGTGAACGGGTCGGCGTTCTCGTCCCACACCCGCTCGAGCAGTTCCTCGCTGCTGACGACGGACCCGGCCGCCTGCAGCAGGACCTCGAGGACGCCGAACTCCTTGCGCGTCAGCTCCACCGGCCCGCTCGCGCGCCGCACGGTCCGCTTGGCCGGGTCGAGTTCGACGTCCCCGGCGGTGAGCAGCGGCGGCGCGGCCGGCGTGGCCCGGCGGCCCAGCGCCCGCACCCGGGCAACCAGCTCGGGGAAGGCGAACGGCTTGGCGAGGTAGTCGTCGGCGCCCAGCGACAGCCCGTCGACCCGGTCGGACACCGAGCTGCTCGCGGTGAGCATCAGCACCCGGGTCAGTTCCCCGGACGCGACGATCTCCCGGCACAGCTCGTCCCCGGACATCCCGGGCAGGTCCCGGTCCAGCAGCACGACGTCGTACCGCGTGACGGCGGCCTTCTCGTGCCCGTCGTCCCCGGTGAGCGCGACGTCCACCGCCATCCCCTCGCGGCGCAGCCCGCGGGCGATCGCGTCGGCCAGGGGTTCTTCGTCCTCGACTACCAAAACTCGCACCAGCCCACAATCCCATATTTTCCTGAGAGTGCCCTTTAAGGACGTCGTGCACCGGGTGTGACACCCAGCAGCGACTCGGCGGTCAGTACGTCTTCCGCTGCCTCGCCCAAGTGAGGAAAGCCGCCTTGGACGCGAAGGTGCGATTGCGATCGATCGTCGTGCCGTTGCTGTCCTCGACAGTGGCGCCCGTCATCTTCCCGCCGGACACCTGACCGGTCGCCTTGATGTGGGTGATGGGCTCGATCCAGCCTTCCAGACCCATGCTCTTCCTTTCCGGAACCTGTTCCCGCGTTTCGGTACCCCAGCCGAGTCGACGCCGGACAGGCGCGTGTTACGGCAACCGGCGGCGCGGCGTCGACGCGTGGACCCCTAAACCCGGTCCGGCGCGTCTGCCCAGCGGAGCGCGAACCACAGCCGCATCCGGGTCTCGGGATCCGCCAAATCGACGCCCAACGCCTTCTCTACCTGCGCGATCCGGTGCCGGACGCTGTTGCGGTGCACGCCCAGTTCGGCGGCGGTCGGTTCCCAGGCGCCGTGGTGGGCCAGCCATGTCCGCAGCGTCAGCACCAGCGAGCGGTCCCCCGCCCGGTCCAGCGCCACCAACGGCTCCAACGCCCTCGAAGCGAATACGCGGGACGCGCCCGGGTCGAGCAGCGCGTCGAAGTCCAGCCGCTCGCCCCCGGCCACGACCGGATGGCCGAGCGCGAGCGCCCGTGCCAGCAGCAGCTCGGCTTCGCCCTCGGACGGCTGCCCGGCCGGCGCCGGCGAGCCCACCGCCGCCAGCCAGCCGTGGGCGCGCAAGTCCTCCAGCACCGCGCGCGGCGGTACGGACCCCGCGATCGCCACGAACGACGGCCCGGGCACCACCGAGACCAGGGGCGTGTCCAGCCGGGCCCGCAGCCAGTCCGGACGCCGGGCCACCTCATCGGGACCCCGCCGAAACGCCGCCCCGGCGACCAGCCGGACGACGTCCGTCCCCAGCAGCGACCGGGCGGCGTCCCCCGGGGACACCCGGCCGAGCAGCAGGCCGGTGGCCGCCGCGCCCAGCTCGGCCGCGTCCGAGCCCGCGCGGCCGACCAGGCCGAGCAGGGCCGCGCCGACCGCGAGGATGGCCCGCTCGGCGCCGTCGAGCCGCCCGGGCCGGCCGACGACCACCAGGTGCGACGCCGTGGCCTGCGGGTACACCGGCTGGACGACGACGAACCCGCCGTCGAGCTCGGTGGTCGCGCTGCGGATCCCGCTGCCCGCCCGCACGGTCGCCATCAGTTCCCGCACCGGGAGCGGCAGCGGCGCGGGCGCGTCGTGCGCGGCGGCCAGCACGT
This sequence comes from Amycolatopsis sp. NPDC003731, assembly GCF_053586895.1. Taxonomy (NCBI): domain Bacteria; kingdom Bacillati; phylum Actinomycetota; class Actinomycetes; order Pseudonocardiales; family Pseudonocardiaceae; genus Amycolatopsis; species Amycolatopsis sp. NPDC003731. Next base: position 58,955 of record NZ_JBSFNC010000034.1, read on the forward strand.
CCTCGGCGCCGACCAGGGCGACCCAGGACCCCAGCACCGCCGCCAGTGCCGACGTCAGCTCGCCGAGGCCGCCGCCCGCGGCGCGCGTGAGCGTCTCGCGCGCCGCCGTGATCCGCCGCTGCTCCCGCTGGCCGGCCTCGGCCAGCGCCACCGAGACCGCCCGGTTGACCGCCAGGAACGGCGTCCGCGACGGCACGACCAGCAGCGGCAGCCCGCGCCGCGCGCACGCCCGCCGCAGCGACTCCGGCAGGGTCTCGTGCACCGCCGGGGTGAGCCCGAACCCCAGCGCCGTCACGCCGGCGTCACGCAGCCCGCGCACGTACCGGTCGATCCGCTCCGGCAGGTTGACCCCGGCGGTGAGGATCAGCTCGCCGCCCAGCAGGTAGGGCGCGGGGTCCTCCAGCTCGCTGACGTGCGCCCAGCGCACCGGGGCGTCCAGCGCGCCCGGCCGCAGCGTCTCGGGGACGACGTCGAGCGCGAGCTCCCGGTTGCCGACCACGTCCCGTAACGGGACATTCACCTCCGTGGACAGCGCATCCGTGTTCGGAGTCATTTCGTCCCCACCGATGTTGACATGAGGATGAATCATCCCATGCCGGAGAGGTGGCGGCCGAACCTACGGTGACCCGAAACGACGTGAGGAGGACACCGTGACCGGCGACTACGCAGTGATCGCGCTGTACATCGCGGGCATGCTCGGGGTCGGCTGGTACGGCCTCCGGCTCGCGAAGACGAAGTCCGACTACCTGGTCGCCGGACGGCGGCTGGGCTGGTTCATGTACTCCGGCACGATGTCGGCCGTCGTGCTCGGCGGCGCGTCGACCGTCGGCGGCGTGAAGCTCGGCTACACCTACGGCATATCCGGCATGTGGCTGGTGGTCAGCATCGGCGTCGGCATCCTGGTGCTGCACGCGCTGTTCGCGCGGCGGCTCGTGCGGCTGAAGGTCTACACCGTCGGCGAGATGCTCGACCTGCGCTACGGCGGCCGCACCAGCGCGGTGTCCGGCGTCGTCATGTGGGGCTACACCCTGATGCTCACGGTGACCTCGACGCTGGCCTTCGCGACCATCTTCAAGGTCCTGTTCGACCTGCCGAACTGGGCCGGGATCGCGATCGGCGGCTCGATCGTCGTGCTGTACTCGGTGCTCGGCGGCATGTGGTCGATCACGCTCACCGACATCGCCCAGTTCGTCATCAAGACGATCGGCATCCTGGCCATCCTGCTGCCGGTGGCGATCACGTCCGCGGGCGGCTTCGACGGGATGAGCGCCAAGCTCGACGCGAGCTTCTTCAGCTTCACCTCGATCGGCACCGACACGATCATCACCTACTTCGTCATCTACACCTTCGGCCTGCTGATCGGCCAGGACATCTGGCAGCGCGTGTTCACCGCCCGCACGCCGGCGATCGCGACGTCCGGCGGCATCACCTCCGGCGTCTACTGCCTGGTCTACGGCCTCGCCGGGGCCCTGATCGGCACCGCGGCGCACACGCTCTACCCGGACATCGCCAGCGCCCAGGACGCCTTCGCGACGATCGTCGAGCGCCTGCTGCCCACCGGCGTCCGCGGCCTGGTCCTGGCCGCCGCGCTCTCGGCGATGATGTCGACGGCGAGCGGCGCGCTGATCGCGTGTTCCACCACGACGACGTCGGACCTGCTCACCAAGCTGGGCCTCAAGAAGGGCGGCGAAGTCAGCCGCAACCGGCTCGCCACCCTGCTGCTCGGCCTCCTCGCGATCGGCATCGCGATGATCGTCGACGACGTCGTCAACGCGCTCACCATCGCCTACGACATCCTGGTCGGCGGCCTGCTCGTCGCCATCGTCGGCGCGCTGTTCTGGAAGCGCGGCACCCGGCAGGGCGCGTACGCGTCGATGGTGGCCGGCACGATCTCGGTCATCGCCTTCATGATCATCGACGGCGTCGACGCCAACACCCCGATCTACTGGGGCCTCGGCGTGAGCCTGGTCGTCTACCTGGCGGTCAGCTTCGCCACGCCCCGCACTCCCGAGACCGTCCTCTCCGTCTGGACCCGCCGCCTCGCCGGCGAAGAAACCGCCATTCCGAACCGGGAACAGGAGCCCACCAGTGCCTAACATCGGACCCCTCGACTCGTCGCGCGTCCCCCGGTTCGCCGGCTTCGCGACCTTCGCGCGGCTGCCGCGGATCGACCAGGTCGAACGCGCCGACGTCGCCGTCGTCGGGGTGCCCTTCGACTCCGGCGTGTCCTACCGGCCCGGCGCCCGGTTCGGCCCGGCGGCCGTCCGCGAGGCGAGCCGGCTGCTGCGGCCGTACCACCCGGAGCTGGACGTCTCGCCGTTCGAAGAGAAGCAGGTCGTCGACGCCGGGGACATCGCGGTCAACCCGTTCGACATCGGCGAGGCGATCGAGACGCTGCAGCAGGAAGCCGAAGCGCTGCAGGCGGACGGGACGCGGCTGGTCACGGTCGGCGGCGACCACACGATCGCCCTGCCGCTGCTGCGCGCGGCGGCGAAGAAGCACGGACCCGTCGCCCTGCTGCACTTCGACGCCCACCTGGACACTTGGGACACCTACTTCGGCGAGCCCTACACCCACGGCACCCCGTTCCGGCGGGCGTCCGAGGAAGGCATCCTCGACACGAGCGCGCTGTCGCACGTCGGCACCCGCGGGCCGCTGTACGGCAAGCGCGACCTCGAAGAGGACCGCCGGCTGGGCTTCGGCATCGTCACCTCGGGCGACGTCCTGCGCCGGGGCGTCGCCGAGACCGTCGACGCGCTGCGCCAGCGCATCGGCGACCGCCCGCTGTACGTCTCGGTCGACATCGACGTCCTCGACCCGGCCCACGCGCCCGGCACCGGTACCCCCGAGGCGGGCGGGATGACCAGCCGGGAGCTGCTGGAGATCCTGCGCGGGCTGCGCGACCTCAACCTGGTCGGCGCGGACGTCGTCGAGCTGGCCCCGGCCTACGACCACGCGGAGATCACCGCCATCGCGGCCTCCCACGTCGCCTACGACCTGGTGAGCCTGCTGGCCCTGGGGAAGGGCGAATGACCCGCATCGGCGGCGACGTCGTCGTCGAGACGCTGCGAGCCCTGGGGGCCGACAGGGTGTTCGGGCTGCCGGGCCAGCACGCGCTGGGCCTGTTCGAGGCGCTGCGACGGGCCGACGACCTGCGCGTGATCAGCGGGCGCGTCGAGAACAACCTGGCCTTCGCCGCCGACGGCCACGCCCGCGCCCGGCTCGCGGCGGACCCGGACGGCCCGGTGCCGGTGACGCCGCTGATCGTCTCGACCGGCCCGGGCGCGCTGCTGACACTGGCTTCGCTGCAGGAGTCGCGCGCGGCGTCGGTGCCGGTGCTCGGCATCTCGAGCCAGGTCCCGGTCGCCGGCCTCGGCGGCGGGCGGCACGGCTACCTGCACGAGCTGCCGGACCAGCAGGCGAGTTTCACCGGCGTCGTGAAGTCGGTGCACGTCGTGCGGCGGGCGAGCCAGATCCCGTCGGCGCTGCGGGAGGCGTGGACGTCGGCCGCGACCGCGCCCTACGGCCCGGTGTGGGTCGAGATCCCCCAGGACGTGCTGCTCGGCCCGGCCGGGCTGCCGCCGATCACGTCGGTGTCGGCCGCGCCCGTTCCCCTGGAACCCCTGCCCGAGCTGGTCACCGCGGCGGCCGACCTGCTCGCGGCGGCCACGAACCCGGTGATCCTGGCCGGCGGCGGGGCGCTGCGGTCGGGGGCGCACGCCGAGCTGCTGGCCCTGGCCGAAGCCCTCCGCGCGCCGGTGATCTCGACGTTCGGCGGCAAGGGCGTGTTCCCGTGGGACCACGAGCTGTCCGGGCGGTCGTGGCTGGAGGACTGGCACACCACGGAATTCCTCGCGAACGCCGACGTCCTGCTCGTGCTCGGCTCCGGTCTCGGCGAGCTGTCCAGCAACTACCGCGAGTTCGCCCCGCGCGGCCGGGTGATCCAGGTCGAGGCCGACCTCGGGAAGCTGGAGTCGAACTACCCGGGCCTGGGCCTGCACGCCGACGTCCGGCCGACGCTGCAGGCGCTGCTGGAGTGGGTGCCGATGCGGGCGTCCGACGGCCGGGCCGAGAAAGCGGTCTCCGGGCTGCTCGCCCGCGTCGAGTCCCGGTTGGACGGTCAGGACCTGGCCGTCGAGCGGAAGCTGATCGACGACGTCCGCACCGCACTGCCCGAAGGCACGCAGACGTTCTGGGACATGACGATCGCGGCGTACTGGGCCTGGTCGACGTGGAACCCCGAGGGCGCACCGATCCACACGGCCCAGGGCGCGGGCGGCCTGGGCTACGGCCTGCCGGGCGCGCTCGGCGGCGCGGCGGCCGGCCGTCCCACGCTCGCCGTCTCGGGTGACGGCGGCGCGATGTACGGCGTCGCCGAGCTGGCCACGGCGGTGCAGCACGGCCTCGACGTGACGTGGCTGATCATCGACGACGGCGGCTACGGCGTCCTGCGCGAATACCTCACCGACGCCTTCGGCCAGACGACGGCGACGGAGCTGACCCGGCCCGACTTCGTCGCCTTGGCCGCTTCGTTCGGCGTCCCGGCCCGGTTGTCGTCGTTGGACACGGTGGGCGCGGACCTCTCCGAAGCCCTGCGCACGCCCGGGCCGTCCGTCGTCGTCCTCCCCGCGTTGCTGAAGCTGTTCGCGCCGACCCATCTGGAGAAGGCATGACCCGCACCCTGGAATTGATCGACCCGGCGACCGGCGAGGTGTTCGGCACCAGCCCCGTCGCTTCGCAGTCCGATGTGGACAACGCGCTGGCGGCCGCCGCGCAAGCGTTTGCGACCTGGCGGCGCAGCACGCCGGCGGAGCGTCAGCTGGCGTTGCTGAAGATCGCCGACGCCCTGGAGTCCCGGGCGGCCGAGTTCGCGGACCTCGAAGTGCGCGAGACCGGCAAGATCCGCTCGGTCGTCCTCGACGAGGAGATCCCGGAGTGCGTCAGCGCGCTCCGGTTCTTCGCCGGAGCCGCCCGCCACCTGGAGGGCACCGCGGCCGGCGAGTACGCGCCGGGCCACACGTCGGTGATCCGCCGCGAGCCGGTCGGGGTCTGCGCGCAGATCGCCCCGTGGAACTATCCGCTGATGATGGCGGTCTGGAAGATCGCCCCGGCCCTGGCGGCGGGCAACACGGTGGTGCTCAAGCCGGCGGAGACGACCCCGTCGACGGCCGTCCGGCTGGCCGGGATCGCGGCGGAGTTCCTGCCTCCGGGGGCGTTCACCGTGCTGACCGGCGACCGCGACACGGGCCGGGCGCTCGTCAAGCACCCGATCACCGCACTCGTTTCGATCACCGGCTCGACGCGGGCGGGCATCGACGTCGCCACGGTGGCGGCCGCCGATCTCAAGCGCACCCACCTGGAGCTGGGCGGCAACGCACCGCTGCTGGTGTTCCCGGACGCCGGCCTCGCGGAGACGGCGGAGGGCATCGTGGGCGCGGCGTTCTACAACGCGGGCCAGGACTGCACGGCGGGCAGCCGGGTCCTGGTCCACGAGTCGATCCACGACGACTTCGTCGCGGCACTGGCCAAGGCCGCCGCGGCGCAGACGCCGGGCGTCGACTACGGGCCGCTGAACAGCGCGGCGCAGTTCTCCCGCGTCGAAGGCCTGATCGCGCGCTTGCCCTCGCACGCCCGCATCGAGACCGGCGGCACCCGCTTCGGTTCCCAGGGCTTCTTTTTCGCCCCCACGGTGATCTCCGGCCTGCGGCAGGACGACGAGATCGTCCAGGAAGAGATCTTCGGCCCGGTGATCACGGTCCAGTCCTTCGCGGACGAAGCCACGGGCGTCGAACTGGCCAACGGCGTCCCCTACGGCCTGGCGTCCTCGGTGTGGACGCGCGATCTCGGCGTCGCGGCCAGGGTGTCGGCCGAACTGGACTTCGGTTGTGTGTGGGTCAATACGCACGGGCCGCTGGTCGCCGAGATGCCCCACGGCGGCTTCGGTCACTCCGGCCACGGCAAGGACCTCTCGGCGTACGCGTTCGCCGAGTACACCCGCGTCAAGCACGTGATGACGAGGTTCGCGTGAGCGACAAGATCACGGAGGTCGAGCAGCACGGCATCGCCCCGATCCCGCCGGAGGAGCAGACTTCGCGCCCGCGGGACCTGTTCCGCATGGCGTTCGGCGGAGCGAACACGTTCGCCACGATCATCCTGGGAACACTGCCGATCGCGTATGGGCTGAGCTTCCGTGACGCGGTCCTGGCCACGGCCTTGGGCGTCGTGGTGGGCGGTTTGGTCCTGGCTCCGATGGCGCTGTTCGGCCCGCGCACGCGGACGAACAACGCGGTGTCCTCCGGCGCGCACTTCGGCGTGGTCGGCCGCTGTGTGGGCTCGTTCCTGTCGTTGCTGACGGCGATCACGTTCTTCGCGATCTCGGTCTGGGTGAGCGGCGACGCGGTGGCCGGAGCAGCGCAACGCTTGTTCGGCTTCGACGGCGGCCCGGTCCTGCGTGGCTTCGCCTACGGCGTGATCGCCATCGCAACGCTGGTGGTCTGCATCTACGGCTACCGGTTCATGTTGCTGGTGAACCGCATCGCGGTGCTCCTCGGAACCGCGATCATGCTCCTGGGCGTATTCGCCTACGGAGGAACATTCGACCCGGGTTACGCAGGGACGGGAACGTACGCACTGGGCACGTTCTGGCCAACGTTCACGTTGGCGGCCTTGACGGCCTTGGCCAACCCGATCTCCTTCGGCGCCTTCCTCGGCGACTGGGCTCGCTACATTCCCGCGTCACACAGCAGACGTTCGTTGCTGACGGCCCCGTTCCTGGCCCAGGTGGCCACGCTGCTGCCATTCGGCTTCGGCATGGCCACGGCAACCCTGGTGGCCGACCCGGCCGACTACATCACGGGCCTGACGGCCATGTCCCCGCTGTGGTACGCCATCCCCTTGATCGTGGTGGCGCTGATCGGCGGCCTGTCCACGGGAACGACGTCGCTCTACGGAACGGGCCTCGACTTCAGCTCGATCTTCCCCAGGCTGTCCCGGGTCCAGGCCACGCTGCTGATCGGAACCTTGAGCGTGGCGTTCATCTTCGTGGGCAATTTCGTCCTGGACATGGTGTCGAGCATCAACGCGTTCGCAACCTTGATCGTCCTGTGCACCAGCCCCTGGATGGTGATCATGATGATCGGCTTCGTCCAGCGCAGAGGCTTCTACGACGTGGAGGACCTCCAGGTCTTCAACGAGGGCCGCAAGGGCGGAAGGTATTGGTTCACCCGAGGGGTGAACTGGCGGGCAATGGCGGCCTGGATCCCGGCCACAACACTGGGCCTGCTGTGCGCGAACACCCCGATGATCGCAGGCCCATGGCGAGAAGTGGCGGGAGGAGTGGACGTGAGCTTGCTGGTAACCCTGCTGACAGCAGCGGTGACGTACCCGCTATTGGTCAAGCTGTTCCCGGAACCCCCAGAGGTCTTCGCCGCCCAGCAAAGCTCTGAGCTGGCTCACCGATGAGCATCCTTGGCCGACTCTTCCGACGAAGAACCAAGCCGGGAAGCCCACTCGGTAACCCGCCGAGCAACGTCCTGAGCAGTCAGCCCAACCCGAGCCAGCACCTCATCCCGGCTCCCGTGGTCGTGGAAAGACTGAGGAACAGCCAAATCCCGCAAAGGAACATCACACTCGGCATCCCGGAACATCGCGGCAAGAGCCGACCCGAACCCACCATGCCGGCCACTGTCCTCAACAGTGACAACAAGCTTGTGCTGCGAAGCCAAGGCAACCAACTCGGCAGGCACCGGAAGCACCCACCGGGGATCGACAACGGTAACCCCGATCCCCTGATCAGCCAGCCGATCGGCAGCCGCAAGCCCCAGCGTCGCAAAAGCACCGACCGTCACCAGAAGAACGTCAGCCCCCTCGGCCGGCCGACGCAGCACGTCAACGGTCCCCACCCGCTCCACGGCGGCGACATCGGTACCGACCTTCCCCTTCGAGAACCGAAGAGCGGTAGGCCCGTCGGAAACAGCAACGGCCTCCCGAAGCTCCTCCCGCAGGGTGGCCGGGTCACGCGGAGCGGCAACCCGCATCCCGGGAACCATCCCGAGCAACGACAAATCCCACATACCGTGGTGAGAAGGCCCATCCGGCCCGGTGATCCCGGCCCGGTCCAGCACCAGCGTCACGGGCAGCCGATGCAGGGCGACATCCATCAGCACCTGGTCGAACGCCCGGTTGAGGAACGTCGAGTAGATCGCCACAACGGGGTGCAACCCGCCCATGGCCAACCCGGCGGCCGAGGTGACCGCGTGCTGCTCGGCGATCCCGACGTCGTACCACCGGTCCGGGAACGCTTCGGCGAACTTGTCCAGCCCGGTCGAACGCAGCATCGCCGCGGTGATCGCCACGACGTCCTCGCGCTCGGCACCGATCGCCGCCAGCTCGGAGCCGAACACCCCGGTCCAGTTGGGCCCCTTGACCGGCGGCAGGCCGGTCTCCGGGTCGATCGGATCGGTCTGGTGCATCTGGTCGTGCTGGTTGTTCACCGCGGGGGCGTACCCGTGCCCCTTTTCGGTGACCACGTGCACGATCACCGCCCCGCCGAACGACCGCGCACTGTGGAACGCCTTCTCCAGCGCGACGAGGTCGTGCCCGTCGACCGGCCCGAGGTACTTCAGGCCGAGGTCGGAGAACATCGCCTGCGGGCTCAACGCGTCCTTCAGGCCGGCCTTCGCGGCGTGCAGCGCGGCGTAGATCGGTTTCCCGACCACCGGCGTGTGCTTGAGGATCTCGCGGCCGCCGTCGAGGAGCCGCTCGTAGCCGGGCTGCAGGCGCAGCGCCGCGAGGTGGTCGGCCAGCCCGCCGATGGTCGGCGAATACGACCGGCCGTTGTCGTTGATCACGATGACGACCGGGCGGTCCTTGTGCGCGGCGATGTTGTTGAGCGCCTCCCAGCACATGCCGCCGGTGAGCGCGCCGTCGCCGACGACGGCGATCGCGTGCCGCCCGCCGCCGGCCAGCTCGAACGCCTTCGCCAGCCCGTCCACATAGGACAGTCCGGACGACGCGTGGCTGCTCTCCACCCAGTCGTGCTCACTCTCCGCACGCGAGGGGTAACCGGTGACGCCGCCGGTCTGGCGCAGCAGGTCGAACCCGGCCGCGCGGCCGGTGACGAGCTTGTGGACGTACGCCTGGTGACCGACGTCCCACACGATCGCGTCACGCGGCGAGTCGAACACGCGGTGCAGCGCCAGGGTCAGCTCGACGACACCCAGATTCGGCCCCAGGTGACCGCCCGCCCGCCGGACCTTGTCGACGAGGAAGTCCCGGATCTCGGCGGACAGTTCGCCGAGGTCCTCGACACTCATGCGCTTCAGGTCCGCCGGTCCGCTCACGGACTCCAGCATCGTCACTCGTCTCCACCTCACTCGTTCGGTTCCGGCCAGTCTACGGAGACCCGCCAGGGCCGGACCGCAGGCCGCGTCCGGCGTCACAACCGGAGCGCGACCGCAGGTCAGCACGTGGGGTGAACCTCGTCTCGCCGCGTCGCTGTGGCGGTCACGCCGCGTGGCCACGAGAATGGTGCGCATGGCGGATTTCTTCATCGGCGGCGAATGGGTGGACGCGGTGGACGGCGCCCGGCGGGAGATCCGCTGCCCGGCCGACGGCTCCCTGGTCGCGACGGTCGCCGAGGGCACCGCCAAGGACACCGAGGCCGCCATCGCGGCGGCGCGCCGGGCGTTCGACACCGGCCCGTGGCCCGGCACCCCCGCCCACCTGCGCGGCGACCTGCTGCTGCGCACGGCGGACCTGCTCGACCGCGACGCCGAGGCGTTCGCCCGCGCAGAGTCGCTCGACACCGGGAAGCGCCTGGTGGAGAGCCGCTACGACATGGCCGACATCGCGGCCTGCCTGCGCTACTTCGGCAAGCTCGCGGCCCAGGACGCCGGGCGCGTCGTCGACACCGGCAACCCGGACGCGTTCAGCCGGATCGTGCACGAGCCGGTCGGCGTCTGCGGGCTGATCACGCCGTGGAACTACCCGCTGCTGCAGACCGTGTGGAAGATCGCACCGGCGCTGGCCGCGGGCAACACGTTCGTGCTCAAGCCGAGCGAGCTGACCCCGCACACCGCGATCCTGTTCCTCAAGCTGCTCACCGAGGCCGGCCTGCCGCCGGGCACCGGCAACCTGGTGCTGGGCGCGGGCGCCGAGGCCGGCGCGCCGCTGGCGTCGCACCCGGACGTCGACCTCGTGTCGTTCACCGGCGGCCTGGCGACCGGCAAGGTGATCGCCGCGGCGGCCGCGGACACGGTCAAGAAGGTCGCCCTGGAGCTGGGCGGGAAGAACCCGAACGTGGTGTTCGCCGACGCCGACTTCGAGACGGCGGTCGACTACGCCCTGACGGCGGTGTTCCTCCACTCCGGCCAGGTGTGCTCGGCGGGCGCGCGGCTGATCGTGCAGCGCGAGTGGCACGACGAGTTCGTGGCCGAGCTGGTGCGCCGGGCCGAGCGCATCCGCCTGGGCGGCCCGTTCGACGCGCAGGCGGAGACCGGCCCGCTGATCTCGGCGGCCCACCGGGCGAAGGTCGAGGCGTACGTGGCGGCGGCCCTGGCCGAGGGCGCGGTGCTCCGCACGGGCGGCCGCCGCCCGGACGACCCGGCGCTGGCGGACGGCTTCTACTACCTGCCGACCATCCTCGACCAGGTGAAACAGGGCTCGTCGGCGGTCGTCGAGGAGTCGTTCGGCCCGGTCCTGACGGTCGAGACGTTCACCGACGAGGACGACGCGGTCCGCATCGCCAACGACACGCACTACGGCCTGGCCGGCGCGGTGTTCACCCAAGACGCCGGCCGTGCCCAGCGGGTCGCGGGCCGCCTGCGCCACGGAACGGTCTGGATCAACGACTTCCACCCGTACCTCCCCCAGGCCGAGTGGGGCGGCTACAAGCAGTCCGGGTTCGGCCGCGAGCTGGGCCCGACGGGGCTGGCCGAGTACACCGAGGTCAAGCACATCTACCAGAACCTCAGGCCGGAACCGCAGCGCTGGTTCTCGGGCTGAAACCGGCCTTATGCTGCGTCCACGGCGACGCAGGGGAGGCCGGAGTGGACGAACAGCGAAAGCGTCTCCGAGGCCCGCGGGCCATGCTGGTGGGGGCGGCGGGCCTGGGCGTGATCGCGGGGCTGACCCTCCGGACGGCCGAGTACCCGGGGATGCTGCCGCCCGGAACGCCGGACCCGGAGCTGGACCTGGGCTTGCGCCTGGTCTGCGCGGCGGCGGTGCTGATCGCGGTGACGCTGGCGTACTTGACGTTCGCGCGGCACCAGGACGAGCCCCTGGCAATGGCGAGCTTGCCGGGGCTGGTGGTGACGGGCGTGGTGCTGAGGCATCTGGTGGTGACGCTGCCCGGAGTGACCCGCATCCAGCCGGCGGCCCGCGTGGTGCCGGGCGCGGGGGCCTGGGTGCTGTTGGTGTCGGGCGTGGCAATGACGGCGACCGGGCTTGCGGCGGCGTTCGCGGTGCGCCGGGCAGGCTGAGATCCGCTGCACGGCCGCCTCGGCTGCCTTTCCGCGCGGCGCGGCTGCCCGGGCCGCGCGAGCCTGCGGCACCTTCGCCGCGCGCGCTCGCGCAGCGCACCGAGCCACCCGCGCCCGCAGCACGCCGAGGCACGCGCGTTCGCCAGCCGCCGGGGCACGCCCGCCGGGCCATGCAGCGCATACGCACGGGCCAGAGCGTGGGCGCACTCGCAGCGCACCAGGCCACCGCGCCCGCAGCAAGCCGAGGCCCGCGCGCCAGCAGCGCGCGTCCGCCCGCGCCAGCGGCGCACCAGGCCGAGGAACGCGCGCTCGCAGAGCGCCGGCCCACCCGCGCCCTCGACAGCCGCCGGAGCACGCCCGCCGGGCCACGCAGGGCGTCCGCACGGACCAGAGCGTGGGCGCGCTCGCGGCGCACCAGGCCACCGCGCCCGCACCGAAGCCCGCGCGCCAGCAGCACGCCGAGGCCCGCTCGCAGCACGTCGAGGCACGCGCGCTCGCGGAGCGCCGAGGCCCGCGCACCAGCAGCGCACCAGGCCACCGCACCTGCAGTACGCCGAGGCTCGCACGCCAGCAGCACGCCGAGGCCCGCGCACCAGCAGCGCACCAGGCCACCCGCCCAGCGGTTCCCGGCAACGCTCGCAGCCCAACGCACCGGCGCACCGCCGAACCGCCACCGCGCAGGCGTCAGCGCGACCCGGCACCCGCCACACGGACCGCCGCCGTCAGCCTCCTCCGGCTACTCCCCCGGCTCAGCTCCAGCTGTTCACCGCCTTCCGGCCGAGGAACGCCGCCAGCCGGTCGGCCGGCGTCGCTTCCGGGGGCGGTGGAACCTCCGGGCCGAACGGGCCGCCCGGCTGCCGGGGCGCCGCTCCGAACCGCGACCGCCACTGCTCCAGGGCCCGCGTGGCCAGCTCGGGCGCCAGGTCCGTCGGCTGCCCGGTCGCGTCCGCGATGTCCCAGCCGTGGGCCAGGTACTCGTTCACCCGCATGTGCACCAGGAACACCCCCGGCACCTCACCGAGCGGCGTGGTCACCTGCCGGGAAAACAGCCCGGGCTCGGCCAGCACAGACCGCGCGGAAGCCACCGAAGCCGCGAACGCCGCAGCCGGCGACGCACCCAGGTAGTCGCCGTCCGGCGCCGGTGGGCCCGTGCCCGCCCAGAACGCCACTTTCGCGTTGCCGTGCGCCAAGTGGTTCACCACCGCGCGCACGTCCCACTCGACGCACGCCGTCGGGAGCGCCCACTGGTCGGCACGGACCGCGGCGACCAGGGCGGTCACCGTCGAAGCTGCGAGGTCGAACTCGTCGAGAACAGTCATGCCGGAAGTGTGCCGACCACCACCGACAAAAACTCAGGACAGCAGCGCCACACACTCCACGTGGTGGGTCATCGGGAACGCGTCGAACGCCCGCAGATCCGTCAGCGAGTACCCGTGCGAAGAGAAGACCGCCAGGTCACGAGCCAGAGCCGCCGGGTCGCACGCCACGTAGACAATCCGATCGGGTGAACCCGCCACGATCGACTCCACGACCGCCTTGCCCGCTCCCTTGCGCGGCGGGTCCAGCACCACGACGTCGACCGGCTTGGCCGCCGAGGCCAGCACGTGCTCCACGCGCCCGGCGCGCCACGAAACCTGCGGCAGGTCCGCCAGGTTGCGCTCGCCGTCGGCCACCGCGCGCCGGCCGGACTCGACCGCCAGCACCCGGCCCGCCGCACCGACCTGTGACGCCAGCACCGACGCGAACAGCCCGACCCCCGCGTAGAGGTCCCAGGCCGTGCCGCCGGACGGTGCCTCCGCCCACTCCCCCACGACCGCGGCCAGCGTCGACGCCGCCGCCGGGTGGACCTGCCAGAAACCGTGCGCGTCGAGGTGCCAGTCGCGGCCCGCCGCGTGCTGGACCGCGACGCCGCCGGTCAGCTGCCGCGCCCGCACCTTCCCGCGGACCGTCGACAGCTCCCGCACGTGCAGTTCGCCGTCGCCGTCGGTCGTGACCTCCAGTTCGCTGCCGGGCCGCCAGCGCCGCGCCAGGACGTCGTCGAGCTCGCCGGGGACCGCGATCGGGCAGTCGTCCAGGGCCACCACCCGGTGGCTGTGGTGGGCGCGCAGCCCGGCCCGCCCGTCACGGCCGGCGACCAGGCGGACGCGGCTGCGCCAGTCCAGCGGCCCGCCGTCGAGGGCCTCCACGACGACGTCGCGCTCGATCCCCGCGAGCCGCTGCAGCTGTTCCGCCACCACCGAAGCCTTGAGCGTGCGCTGGTAATCGGGCGAAGCGTGCTGCCAGTCGCAGCCGCCGCAGCCGCCCGGCACGGCCAGCGGGCACGGCGGCGGCACCCGGTGCGGCGACGCGACGAGCACCTCGATCGCGTCGCCGCGGCAGAACGAACCGCCGTTGTCCTCGGTGATCTCGACCCGGACCTGTTCGCCCGGCAGCGCGTGCCGGACGAACACGACCCGCCCGTCCGCGCGGGCGACGCAGTGGCCGCCGTGCGCGACCGCACCGACCTCGACCTCGAGGACGCGGCCCAGCCAGCTCGTCATTCGGCAGGCTCCTTGGGCTTCGGCGCCGCGACCGGCTTCCCGTTGGGCGAGAACCCGCGGCGGACGTCGCCCGCGGCGGGCCGTTCGTTGCGGACCCGCGCGGCCGCCTTGGCCGACGACTCCAGCTGCCACGGCACGCTCGCCACGATCACCCCGGACTGGAACAGCAGCCGGCCCTTCAGCCGCAGCGCGCTCTGGTTGTGCAGCACCTGCTCCCACCAGTGCCCGACCACGTACTCCGGGATGAATACGGTGACCACGTTGCGCGGATTGTCACCGCGGACGCGCTTCACGTAGTCGAGGACGGGTTTCGTGATCTCGCGGTAGGGCGATTCGACGACCTTCAGCGGCACCTTGAAGTTGTGCGCGTCCCACTCGGCGGTGAGCTTGCGGGTGTCGGCATCGTCCACATTGACCGTCACGGCCTCGAGGACGTCCGGGCGCATCGCCTTGGCGTAGGCCAGCGCGCGCAGCGTCGGCCGGTGCAGTTTGGACACCAGGACGATCGCGTGGTTGCGCGACGGCAGCACGGTCGGGGTGTCGCCGAGTTCCTTCAGCTCGTCGGCGACGCGGTCGTAGTGCCGCCGGATCGCCGTCATCAGCGCGAAGATGGCCACCATCGCGGCGATCGCGATCCAGGCGCCGAGCAGGAACTTGGTGATCAGCACGATCACCAGGACGGTCGCGGTCATCGTCAGGCCGATGGCGTTGACGGTCTGCGAGCGCCGCATCCGCCGCCGCGCGCCCGGGTCGGTTTCCCTGGCCAGCAGCCGGTTCCAGTGCCGGATCATGCCCGCCTGGCTGACCGTGAACGACACGAACACACCCACGATGTAGAGCTGGATGAGCCGGGTCACCTCGGCGTCGAACGCGATGATCAGCACCAGCGCGAAGGCGGCCAGGAACAGAATGCCGTTGGAGAACGCCAGCCGGTCGCCGCGGGTGTGCAGCTGGCGCGGCAGGTAGCGGTCCTGCGCCAGGATCGAGCCCAGCACCGGGAAGCCGTTGAACGCGGTGTTCGCGGCCAGCAGCAGGATGATGCCGGTGGAGAAGGAGATGTAGTAGAACGCCGGCGGGAAGTCGGCGAACACTGCGTGCGCGATCTGCGCCACGATCGTCTTCTGCTCGTAGCCCGCGGGCGCGCCTTCGAGCTGCCGCGCCGGGTCCTCGGCGAACTTGACGTCGGTGATCGTGGCCAGCGTGATGATGCCGACCAGCATGGTGACCGCGAGCAGGCCCATCATCAGCAGCGTGGTGGCCGCGTTCTTCGACTTCGGCTTCTGGAACGCCGGGACGCCGTTGCTGATCGCCTCGACCCCGGTCAGCGCCGCCGCGCCGGAGGAGAACGCCCGCAGCACCAGGAACGCGTACCCGACGCCCGCGAAGGTGCCTTCGGCGGTCAGTGTGAACCCGGCGCTCTCGGCCTTCATCTCGGTGCCGGTGGCGGCCTGCACCAGGCCCCAGGCGACCATGGCGAGGATGCCGATGATGAACCCGTATGTCGGGATTGCGAAGGCCTTGCCCGACTCGCGGATGCCGCGCAGGTTCAGCGACGTCAGCACGACCACGATGACGATCGACGCGAGCACTTTGTGCTGCGCGACCCACGGGACGGCCGAGCCGATGTTGGCCACACCGGACGAAGTGGACACCGCGACCGTCAGCACGTAGTCGACGAGCAGGGCGCTGGCCACGGTAAGGCCGAACTTGCCGCCCAGGTTCGTGTTGGCGACCTCGTAGTCGCCGCCGCCGCTCGGGTAGGCGTGCACGTTCTGCCGGTACGAGGCGACGACCACCAGCATGACCAGGGCGACCATGACGCCGATCCACGGCGCGAGCGCGTACGCGGACAGCCCGGCGACGCTCAGCGTCAGGAAGATCTCTTCCGGCGCGTAGGCGACACTGGAGAGCGCGTCCGACGCGAAGATCGGCAGCGCGATGCGCTTGGGCAGGAGCGTGTGAGAGAGCCGGTCACTGCGGAACGGACGTCCGAGGACCAGGCGTTTCAGCACGGTCGGGAACTTCGACACCACGGAAGCCTAACGTTCCGGGGGCACGGTAGGTTCGGCGCTGGTGTGTCGGGGGTAAGACGGACGGGTGAACCGCCGAGGAGGAGGCAGGGCGTGCACGTGGTGATCATGGGATGCGGCCGGGTCGGCGCGTCCCTGGCCGCTGCGCTGGAGCGGCTCGGCCACGAGGTGGCCGTCATCGACAAGAACCAGCAGGCGTTCCGCCGGCTCGGCAGCGACTTCCACGGCCAGCAGGTCGTCGGCGTCGGGTTCGACCGCCGGGTGCTGATCGAAGCCGGCATCGAGCGGGCCGGCGCGTTCGCGGCGGTGTCCAGCGGCGACAACTCGAACATCATTTCGGCGCGCGTCGCCCGGGAGAACTTCGGCATCGAGCACGTCGTCGCGCGCATCTACGACCACAAGCGCGCGGCCGTGTACGAGCGGCTGGGCATCCCGACGGTGGCGACCGTGCCCTGGACGACCGACCGGTTCCTGCGCACGCTGCTGCCGGACGGCGTCGCGTCGGCGTGGCGGGACCCGTCGGGCAACGTCGCGCTGCTGCAGCTGCCGCTGCACGAGGGCTGGGTCGGGCACTCGGTGAAGTCCCTGCAGGAGGCGACCGGCGCGCGGGTGGCGTTCATCATGCGCTTCGGCACCGGGGTGCTCCCCGACACGAAGACGGTGCTGCAGGCCGACGACGTCGTGTGGGTGGCCGCGCGGTCCGGCACCGTCACCGACGTGACCAGTGTGGCCCACCGCGAACCGGAGGACGAGGCATGAGGGTCGCGATTGCGGGCGCCGGGGCGGTCGGCCGTTCCATCGCCGCCGAGCTGATCGACGGCAGGCACCAGGTGATGCTCATCGAGCGCGAGGCCGACCAGTTCGAGCCGCACGCGGTCGAGCAGGCCGACTGGGTGCTGGGGGACGCGTGCGAGGTCTCGATCCTGGAGGAGTCCGGGATCGAGCAGTGCGACGTGGTGATCGCGGCGACGGGCGACGACAAGGCCAACCTGGTGGTGTCGCTGCTGGCGAAGACGGAGTTCGCGGTCCGGCGGGTGGTGGCCCGGGTGAACAACCCGGCCAACGAGTGGCTGTTCACCGACGCCTGGGGCGTCGACGTGGCGGTCTCGACCCCCCGCATGCTGGCGGCGATGGTCGAGGAGGCGGTCAGCGTCGGCGACCTGGTGCGGCTGATGACGTTCCGGCAGAGCAACGCCAATCTGGTCGAGCTGACGCTGCCGGCGGAGACACCGCTGGCCGGGAAGCCGGTGAGCGAGCTGACGCTGCCGCGGGATGCGGCGCTGGTGACGATCCTGCGGGGCGACCGGGTGATCGTGCCGCAGCCGGAGGACCCGCTGGAGCCGGGCGACGAGCTGCTCTTCGTGGCGACCGCGGATGTGGAGCCGGAGATCCGGACGGCTTTGGGTTACTGAGGCTGACGAGGAGGCCCCCGGTGTGCGCGCTGGGGGCCTTTTCGTGCTCCGAGGCCGGCGGTGCCGCGAATGACTCATTCGGGACGTCGGAGGTCCCGAATGCCGCCGCCTTGGACCGCTGGACTCGAACGTCGACGAAGTCCCCGGATCGGGCCACGTGGTGATCTCC